>JAUXXY010000281.1 GCA_030684735.1 Bacteroidales bacterium
GCGACTGAAGCAATCTCTTTCATCAACAGAGATTCCTTCACTGCGTTCGGAATGACGGATTCGCTTCACGGATTCACGTTTCTGTTAAACCCGGCAGTGTTGAAACTGCAATAAATACAGTAAAGCAATGTTGATCAGCACATTCAGATCAGGATACATCATCAACATTATCCTTGTTTTCTGTGTGAGCGTGTTGTTATGGCTGGATGCATTTATCCGGCCTCCCGCTATGATTGTTGAAAACAATTTCGGACTTATTTATCAAAATTTCAACTTTTTAGCTTCTTTACCTCCTCATGTTTCAGTATTAATTGCTTTTCTGCTACTTATGGGCGAGGCCATCCTGTTAAACTCAATTGTTGCGGATAATCCGGTTTTTTCGAAGTCAACATTTCTACCTGCGCTTGTATATGTAATCCTGATGAGTTACCTGCCTCGCCAGCTAACTATCCACCCCATCCTGGTTGCCAATTTTTTTCTTATCCTGTCGCTCAAAAATATCACACAATGCTATAGAAAAACAAACGCTTTCAAAGAATCGTTCAATGCAAGCTTCTGGATTGCAGTGGCTTCGATGATACATTTTCCGCTGGTATTAATGATTGTTTTTGTTTGGATGGCCTTTATTATTTACCGGATTAGCACGTGGCGGGAATGGGTCATATCTTTTATTGGATTTCTGACACCTTACTTTTTATTGTTATCCTACTATTTCCTAACAGATGGGCTCAGGAATTTTGCGACGTTTTTCATGGAACAATGGAACCGGTTTACAAAAATTACAATCAGTTTAAGCAACGAATTATTCCTATTTTGGTTACTTTTTGGTTTGATTATCGGAGTTTCGTTTTTTAAAATGATGACCATGCGGGGCGAAAAACTCATCATCATACGCAATACTTTTACTGTGCTCATCGTCATGTTTTTCAGCTGCCTCGCAATAGTATTAAGCAGTGGTTCTGATCCGATAAATCTGCTACACCTCTTATTTCCTCCTTCGGCGATAATCATAACTTATTATTTTATTGAAACCCGCAAGTTATTTTTTCCTGAGCTATTTTTCAGCCTCTTGCTTATCATTATTGCTGTAAACAAATTTATCTGAGCGATGAAAACCTCACCGCAAAAATTACTTGCCAGTTTCGGAAGTAACCTGCTTGAGGCAGGAAGCGACGAAGCAGGGCGTGGCTGCCTGGCAGGGCCGGTTTTCGCAGCCGCAGTGATTTTATCACCCGATTGTGATTTTCCGGGGCTTGATGATTCAAAAAAACTCACAGCCAGACAAAGACAACAAATTCGAAAAAGAATCGAAGAAACGTCGGTCGCCTGGGCCATCGGAGTGGCCGACAATACAGAAATTGATGAACTCAACATCCTGAATGCCAGCTTTCTGGCAATGCACCGGGCCATTAGCCGTCTTGCAGTTCAACCCGGTTTATTACTCATTGACGGGAACCGCTTCAAGCCTTATCCTGGCATCCTGCATCATTGCCTGGTAGGCGGCGATGCAAAGTACATGACTATAGCAGCAGCTTCGGTGCTGGCCAAAACCCACCGTGATGATTATATGATACAAATTCACAAGGAATTCCCGCATTTCGGGTGGGGACAAAATAAGGGCTACCCAACTCCCGCACATATCACCGCACTTCGGGAATATGGCCCCACAAAGTACCACAGACGTAGTTTCCGGCCAAAATCACAATTAAAATTAGTTCTTGGAACTTAGCCTGCATTATTCACAAATTCTATCAACGTTCTGAAATAATGCAGGTTAACCCCGGCTTAGAAAAGATTGTAATTTGAAAACGTAGTGCATCAAATTATTAGCTTTTCTTAGTCGTCAGGATAATTCATACTCGCATCCCGTCCCGCACGTGCGGGATCGGGATTAGGTTTGTGAATTATCCGGGTTAGAGGGCAATAGCTGTCCTTTTCCGATAATGCTGCTTCACGAGGCTGATTTTTCACACTAAAAAGGAAAAGTTTATTTTAGTTTTATGACTTCGCCGGCATTTAGCTGCGAGTTTTTGTGAATGCCATTGTTGCGAGCCAGATTCCTGAGCCTGACGCCATATAGTTGCGCAATGCTGTGAAGGCTTTCGCCATGCTGAACGTGATGGGGTTTTTCGGCCGATCGCGCTCTCTTGCACTGCAAATATACCATACTGCCTTCACACAGCTGATGATTGTGATTATCATGGTCATTGATCTTAAGCAGTCGCATCATCTTCATATCAAAATCCTTGGCAATTGAAAACCACGAATCGTTAGTCCTGGCAAACACAAACAACTTTTTATTATTCAGGTATATGGTCCTTTGATAGGGAGCTTCGCTAAACTTCTGAAAGTTCCGGTTCATTTGCTTCACATCCGGTTTTTCCTGATGTTGAATCAACACTTTAGCGATTACCAAATGCTCGTTTACTACTTCTTGGTCAACTAAATAAAGACGGTTTTCTTCAATAACCCTTATCAGATGCTGGGCATAGTTAGGACTGGTTGCATATCCTGCTTGCTTCAAGCCATGAGCCCAACCGTTATAGTCAAGAATGTCGAGCTTGAACAATTCAGCATACCTGGGTCTTTGGATTAGAAAAAGGGAGTGATCATGGTAAGACTCTTCCGGAGACAAATATTTCCGAAAGCATTCATTTTTTGTGTCATCATCGTATAAAAAGGTTTCTCCTGTCCATTCGCGGTGGCATTTGATGCCAAAATGATTGTTGGCTTCGCGGGCCAGGCGGCTGTTGCCACTGCCCGATTCGAGTAGCCCCTGCGCCAGCGAAATGCTTGACGGAATGCGGTATTCGCGCATTTTTTGCTTTGCAATGGGAGCAAACCGCTCAATGTATTCCTGGCGGGTAATTTCTTGGGCATCAATATAGTAAGGGATTGTTAACAGGGCAATTAGAATCGAGGCAAGGGTGAGCAGTTTGGTCTTTAGTTTCTTCATAAGAGAATAGTTAGTGTGGTTCGGGCAAAGATCGAATCAACGACACTAAAACGGACATGTCGCCGCAGCTAATGGTTCATAAATAAACTGTAAAACGGAAAATTTGTTATCAAACAAAAAAAAATTGACTGGTAACCTCATGGTACGATCTATACTGCAGGGAGGCAGCGAAGAAGCCCATAGGCTATAGGTTTTTATAGGGATGGCTTTTGCGCATTATCTCGAGAAACTCGCGATAATGCGAGGAATGTTCGCCAAACACCTTGAATTTATCACCCATAACCTGCACGGTACAACGTTCGCCGGTGATCTCGGAAAAGAGAAGTTCGTAAACTTCGTTTTTCTCATCAACCATCAATATACGCGCCAGGTTGGTGTGCTTGCGCGAAGCAAGGCGGACATGGCAAATGGGGCAATAAAAACTGACTTTTTCTCCATCGGGCAAACTAAACGTGGGATGGTGAACAATGGAATAATCTCCCAGGGTGGCACTTAAAAGAACTACACCGCGTTTGTTCTCCTTGGTGGCTGCTGAAAACACCACATGATTGCCCACATTAAGAAAACCCTTACAGCTGGGACACA
>JAUXXY010000214.1 GCA_030684735.1 Bacteroidales bacterium
GGAACGGCTGGTGTAATTGTAGTTGCCAGAGCCGGCAGCGCTGTAGATGCAGACCCTGTGAGCGGGACCACTTATACTGCCAATGCTGCTTTTGGAATTGGGACACAAATAGGAACAGGCAATTATGTGGTTTATAATGGAACAGGCACTTCGGTAAATGTAACGGCTTTATCAGGCAGTACAACCTATCATTATGCCTTTTACGAATATAACACTACGGGCATGTGCTATAAAACACCAGCCTTGACAGGAAATGCAACAACAATTTGCACACCGCCAAGTACGCAAGCCAGCATATTTACCTCCTCTGCCATCACCAATACCACCATGACTGCAGGCTGGACACGGGGCAACGGAAACGGAGGGGTTATTGTTGTCGCAAGATCCGGCAGTGCTGTAAACGCAGACCCTGTGAACGGAACCACTTATGCTGCAAATGCTGCTTTTGGAAGCGGAACACAAATAGGAACAGGCAATTATGTGGTTTATAACGGGACAGGTACTTCGGTAAATGTAAGCGCCTTAACAGGAAGTACCACCTATCATTATGCCATTTACGAATACCACACCACAGGCATATGCTATAAGACACCGGGGTTAACAGGAAATGCAACCACCACCTGCACCCCGCCAGGAACACCTGTCAGTGTCAGCGGTTCTGCAACGGGACAAAACACAGCAAATCTTTCATGGGAAGCAGGCAGTCCGGCTGGCAGTACAACGGTATCTTATTACTGGGTAGTAGGTACCAACTCTTCGGTTACCTATGGTAATGGGGTTGCCCAGGGTAACAGCACCGGAACCACGGCTTCTACATCTGCACTTTCTGCTGGAACTACTTACTATCTCAGGGTTTATGCCAATACAAGTTGCAACAATACAAGTTCGGGATACGGAACTTCTGCACCATTTGCTACTTCTGCTTCAAACGTTCTTCCGGGTGATGCCAATTGCGATGGGGTTGTAAATGTATTGGATATTGTTAGCATTATTAACATCATCATGGGCTCAGGAACTGGCCAATTCTGCTTCGGAAATGCTGATGTCAATAATGACGGGTCCATCAATGTGCTAGATGTTGTTGCGACGATTAATATTATTATGGGCGGAAATTAGGCAACTGTGAAGTAAATACCTGCTGATGTATTGATGCCACTTCTCTTCGCTCGATGTGGCCCGTGTTGTTAAAAATTGATATCAGCTTGCTGGGTATAACGGGACGTGAGCTGTACTGCCATACCGAAACTGTTTATCCTGCCGGAGTTTATGAGCTTCCGTAGAGTAATAATACAAGCTTGCATCCCGGCCGGCCTGCATGTTAGTTGCCTAAACCATGGCAAGCGGAGTCACCAAGACTCTAAGCCTGCCGGCTGGCAGAATCACAAAGTGTTGATAATTAGCCATTAAAATTTAGTGCAATATTGTGCTCCATGCGTTGGTGGCAATAAAAAGACTTTTCGTAGTGGATTTATATTAAAAGTTTCGCAAAATTCGCTAATAATCCCTGAAATCTTTCTTCCTGGTCAGCTTTAAATCCTGCAGCAACGATGATTTGGCGTTGATTTGGAAATTCCAGCTCTTCAGTCCGCCGATGGGGATCCAACTAAAACGCATCTCCCAACAGTGCAGGTCGCGGTGGAAACTGAAAGAAGTGTAGGATATTCTCTTACCTTCAAAATCATAGCCTGAATTGAAAACAATTTTCCATTTAGGGGTCAGGTTGATGTCGCCATTGAACGAAAGGGTTTGCACAGTTTGATTTTCAAACTTTTTGTATCGAACCGAATACTGATTAATAAGCCTCAGGCTATAGTTGAAGCTGAAGTTCCAGGGCTGGTTCCAATCAATGAATTCTCCGGGATATATTGCTATTTGCTCCAATTCATCATCGGTACCATAGCGGCTTACAGGTGGTCCGCTATCGGCTGCAGGGTTATCCTTGGCTAAGGTGCTTGAGTTAATAGTATAGCTCATGGTGAAGTTCCATGAGGTGTTTTCTTTACGCAGTATTTTGCGGTCGGTGTCCCAAACAAACCGGTTGATCATTCGCCCCGTCGTGTCAAGGGCATAAAGGCTCCACTGACCGGAATATTGCACTTGCAGGTTTTTAAGCAAGGTGGTGCGCCCGCTAGCGTTCACCCCTGACCAGCGCAACGAGTCGCGTGCAAGATCGTAGGAGGTGGAAATTGAAAAGCCTTCAATCAATTTCACCTTGCGCATGCCTGATATTGTGTCCTTTTTCGACCTCAGCTTCACTTCAAGGTTATTGCTGATACTAAAATTGAAGCTGCCCGATTTCCCGTCGGGTGGGATGCCATAGAGAGAGTTTTGATAATAAGAATAGCGCTGCATATTGCCAAGGGTGTCGCGCTGCACCTCACCCCAATATCCCCATTGTGCAGCACCAAAATCGGGCCGGATGCTGAAACCCACCGAAGGATACATTACATGGCGTATTGCCCTGAGCAGTCCACGCTTGAATTGCAGTAGCCCATATACCGTAGTGCTCAGCGACGATCTGAAATCAAAATCCCTCACCGCCTTAAAACCAGCAATTGTATCGTAACGGATTTTCTTTTCCACCCAGCTTTGTTCAATTCGCTGAAAATACCAGCGTTCGGTGAAGTTAGCAGAGTTGGTCATGTTGAAAACCTTCAGCACCTTCAATGAGGAACTGATTGGTATAGAATGTTTTATCCCATTGCGGAACTTATCCAGGGTCTCTGGTTTGAACAACATCGAATCTATGGTGGTGATCTCGTTGCGGGCATTCATCACATAGTTGATATTTATGTTCTCGTACCAACGAATGGCTCCTACCCTGTTCTTGCGCCTGAAAGGGTAAAAACGGTTCACGTTGAACGAAACATCGGGTGTGGTGAGCGTTACCGACCGGGTGAGTGTATTCTGGCTATGTTGTAAACCTGCATTGAGAAAGTATTTACCGGTAAAACTGGTTTGATATGAAATACTCGAAGAAAACGTGTTTGAGAGATAATTACTGGTTGACACAGGATTGAACCGGTTGAATTTGCTTGTAACAATGTTAACGTTGGCCGAGAAACGGCTGGTGGGGTGTGCCTTGGCATCCTGACTGTGACTCCAGCGAATTGCAAAATCACTACTTTTCTGGTAGTTGAGCGTACCTTCGGTGCCCAGGATATTGCTGGCAAGGCTAAAATTGAAACTGCCGCTGTATTTGTAGCGTTTACGATAATTTAGGTTGGGTTTGATGGCCCAACTTCCGCGTGTATAAATGTCGCCGCGTAGATATAACTCAAAAAAATCGTTGATACCCCAATAATACCCGCCATTTTCGAGGTAGAAACCGCGCTCGGCTGATTCGCCCCACGTAGGCATCAGGATGCCCGATGTCTGGCCTTTTTTGTTCGGAAACAACCCGAAAGGAACAATCAAAGGCAGGGGCACATCTTCGATGGTGAGATATACAGGTCCGGTAACAATTTTTTGGTTGGGGATGACCTGGGCTTTTTGGTACCTGAACTCAAAGTGCGGATGATCGAGATTACAGGTTGTGTAACTGCCATCCTTCACATTGGTCACATCGTCTTCCATCTTTTTCACAATACGCCCGTGAAGAAACCCGTCGCCCTCCTGTGTAATCACCTGGCTGATCATTCCCCGCTTGGACTCAAAGTTATAACGCATTGTATTTGAACGGTAACTGCGCGACCCTTCCGTTAAAACCGGTGTGCCCCGGATTTTTCCCGTTGAATCAGGCAAACCACTGGCAAACAGTGTCTTGGTGTTGAAGTCAATCTCAACATAAGCAGCCTCTATCTTTATTTTCTGGTATTTGATAACTGCGCTTCCATAAAGGAACACCTTGTTGCGTTCCAGGTCGAAAAACAGCGAATCCTTCGCATCATATTCCACCACGTCTTCGAGAAGCTTTTTGGGCGAAGCAGGCTCCGCCTCCAATGTATCTTTTATAGGAATGGCAAAGGGCTTCTGCAACCCAGCAGTGTCAGTGTCTGGATTTACAATAGGCTCTTGGGCTGAAAGTTGTGTGGCCAAAAGAACAAATAAAAAGCCCAAAAGGATGATGACATTTCGTGCAAAATGCACACCAGCAGACCGCCGGTTACACAATGATAGATATGGCTTTCTGCTTGTTCTCACCGATGGTATTTCATTGCGTATTGGTCTCAGTCCGTTGGGTTTATTATCTAGCCTGTTCGGGATCGAAACCTAATATTTTTTTCAAGCCCGCACGATTTGCCCAAAAACATGTACGTTTGTAAAGCAAGTGAACAACACAAACGCCGTGTTTGGCGTTTCAAAGCTAAATAAAAACTGCAACCCACGTGAAACGAAGGTTTCTAAATTTTGGTATTCTGATTCTCGCCTTGCTTTTAACTTTTAGCCTGGATGCCCAACGCTTGCAGCACTCGATACGGAAAGTGGTAATTGATGCAGGGCATGGCGGTAAAGACCCGGGTGCATTGGGCAAGCGATCGAAGGAGAAAGATATCGTGCTGGAAATTGCTCTGAAAACAGGGAAATATATCGAAGAAAACATGAGAGATGTTGAGGTCATCTACACCCGCCGCACCGATGTGTTCGTTGAGCTCTTTCGTCGTGCTCAAGTTGCCAACGAGAGCAAGGCTGATCTGTTCATCTCCATTCATTGCAATGGATCCCGTTCGCTTGAACCTCAAGGTACTGAAACCTTTGTGATGGGACTGCACAAAAACCAGGAAAACCTTGAAGTAGCAAAAAAGGAAAATGCTGCCATCTTACTCGAGGAAGATTACCAAGCTGTTTATGATGGGTTTAACCCAAATTCGCCGGAGGCACATATCATTTTCTCTTTGTATCAGAATGCCTACCTGGAACAAAGCCTTGATTTTTCGAAAAGGGTTCAAGAACAGTTTCGCAACCGGGTTAAACTGTATGATCGCGGTGTAAAACAGGCAGGCTTCTTGGTTCTCTATAAGATAGCCATGCCGGGGGTATTAATTGAAACAGGTTTTTTAAGCAACACTAAAGATGAAGCGCTGCTGATCAGTAACGAAGGCCAAAGTTATATTGCATCTGCTATATATCGGGCTTTTAAGGAATACAAGGAGTGTGTTGAAAAAGCCGGGCAGGTTCAGCATCTGGCCAAAACAACTCCGGAACCTGAGAAACCAGCCCCACAACCCATTGACCCAAAAAGTAGTCCAACCGGAACGATTGTATTCCGGGTGCAGTTTTTCTCATCATCTACCGATAAGCCTTTAACTGCACCGGAATTTGCCAAACTGAAAAGTGTGAAAAAATACCTGCACCAAGGGATGTATAAATTTACCGCCGGGGATGAGAAAAACCTGGAAGCAGCCATCAGGCTCAAGGATGAAATGATAAAGAAAGGCCATAAGGATGCTTTCGTGGTAGCATTCATTAACGAGGTGCGATTACCGGTAGATGTTGCAGTTCAAATACTGCAACAAAGAAAATAGCAATTTCTTGATTCTCATTTTCAGGGCTAAATAATATTTTGATGTGCTAGGAGTAATACAAAGCAAGCCTATAGAAGAAGAAATCTCTGTCGCGTGTACCTTGGTTTGAAGAAATAAACTTTTGTATTTTGCTGTTGATACCCTCCGCCAAGGCATTGGTTTCTC
>JAUXXY010000016.1 GCA_030684735.1 Bacteroidales bacterium
CAGACTGCGACAGCATCAAAAGCAGTGATTCATCGCGACAGATGATTGGGGCAAGTGCGTTTGCTTTTGTCAACAAACTGAGCGTTGAATAAAGTTCTTCTTCATTTTCGCAATACACAAATTTTCCGCCCAAACGTGTAAACTCCTCAGCAAATGTAATATCAAGTGGTTCGTTCAGTTCCTGAAATATCGGAGAATCAAGATCAAGATCGGGAAAGGGGTTAGACCCTTTTTGAATAAGTGCATTGCGTACCCGTTTCATTACTTTTTCTCGCGCTGTACTCTCTTCCATTGCCAGATTTTTTTAAAGGTTGGAGTTATTTAGCAAGTTAAATTTTATCATCCGATTCCTTATCAACATCTGTTTCACCAGGCTGAACATTACCATTCGAATGATTAGCATCAGGAGTATTGTTGCCATTATTGTTTTCAGCAAATTCGCGATGTTCAGCCCACGGTCTTTTCCCAAAGACTGCTTCAACATCTTCCCTGAATATTACCTCATTCTTTAACAGCAGGATGGCAAGTTCTTCGAGTTTTTCCTTATTGTCTGCAAGTATTTTCAAAGCCCTGATGTATGCCAGGTCAACCAGCTTACTCACTTCTTCATCAATGGTTTGTGATGTCTTTTCGCTATATGGTTTTGTAAGCATATATTCCTGCTGGCCTGTTGAGTCGTAGTAACTCAAATTACCAATTTTTTCGTTGAGCCCAAAGATAGAAACCATGGCATAGGCCTGTTTGGTGATACGTTCAAGGTCGTTGAGTGCACCTGTTGAGATTTTTCCATAGATGGTTTTCTCAGCAGCCCTTCCGCCTAGTGTAGCAGTCATCTCGTCAAACATCTGGTCATAGGTGGTGATTTGTCTTTCTTCGGGCAGATACCAAGCGGCACCTAAGGTTTTGCCACGCGGGATAATAGAAACTTTAACGAGCGGATGAGCATATTCAAGGAGCCAACTCACTGTAGCATGACCGGCTTCATGAAATGCAATGACCTTTTTTTCCTGGGGTGAGATAAATTTGCTGCGTTTTTCCAGTCCTGCAACAATACGGTCAATGGCATCGAGGAAATCTTGTTTTTCAATACTTTTCTTATTGTGGCGTGCAGCAATTAGGGCAGCCTCATTACACACATTGGCGATATCGGCTCCCGAAAACCCAGGTGTTTGACGAGCCAGAAAAGTCATATCAGCTTTTTTATCGAGTACAAGGTCGCGCATGTGCACTTTGAAAATCTCCTTGCGTTCATCAAGGTCGGGCAATTCAACATGGATCTGGCGATCGAAACGACCGGCGCGCAATAGTGCGCGGTCGAGAATATCAGCACGATTGGTGGCGGCCAGGATGATAACACCTGTATTGCTCGAAAAGCCATCCATCTCAGTAAGCAACTGGTTAAGGGTGTTTTCACGTTCGTCGTTGCCACCAGTGAGGGGGTTGCGGCCACGAGCCCGGCCGATGGCATCAATTTCATCAATAAAAATGATGCATGGTGCTTTTTCTTTGGCCTGCTTGAAGAGATCACGAACACGTGAGGCTCCCACCCCAACAAACATCTCAACAAACTCGGATCCTGAAATTGAAAAGAAAGGTACTTTGGCCTCACCGGCAACAGCCCTGGCCAGTAAAGTCTTTCCGGTTCCCGGAGGGCCAACCAACAGGGCACCCTTGGGGATTTTTCCTCCCAGGTTACGAAATTTTTCAGGCTGCTTTAGAAACTCGACGATCTCCATCACTTCAATTTTGGCTTCCTCCAGGCCGGCGACATCATTGAAATTGATGCTAACCGTAGTATCCTTGTCAAAGAGTTGGGCTTTGGATTTACCAATGTTAAAAATCTGACCACCGCCAGCACCCCCCCGGGTCATCATGCGCATGATAAATAACCATACCACCACCAACAGCAGCAGTGGGAAAACCCATCCTAAAATATCGCCTCCCCAGTTGCGTCGCTTTTCGTTGAGCAGATAAACCGGATTGGCTAAATCTTGCTGCACTTTTTCAACATCATCCTTGAAAGAATCATACGATCCAATCACATAGATATAATGTGGATGTGTAGTACTACCTTTCGATTCCCTGATATCCTTAAACTTTTCAAGTTCCAGCTTTTCCTTTTTAATGAAAATCTCAGCAGTTTCATTATTTACAACAATGATTTTTTCAACCTCTTGGTTTGCAAGCATTTCGCGCAGCTCACCCCAGTTCAGATCCTTGCTTACATCCTCCTTATTGTTGAACCACATGAAAACAAAAACCAAAGCCAGTAGGGCATAAACCCAATAAAAGCTGAACTTTGGTTTGATAAATTTTGATTGCGGCTTTCCTTTGGGTGGGGTATCACCTTTTTTAGGTTCTTTATTCTTATTGTCTGTCATTATTTCTTTTCTGATAACCATTAATTAAGTACGATTTTAATCAAGCGTCTATGCGTCGAATGTCAGCATCCGCCCATAACTCCTCCAGCTTGTAATAGTCCCTTGACTGTGGCAAAAAAACATGCAAAACCACGTCAAAATAATCAATCAATATCCATTCTGCATTTTCAAACCCTTCAGCGTGCCAGGCACCTACCCCTAATTCTCTCTTCACAAAATCTCTTACATTATTGGCAATGGCTTCTACCTGGGTTCGGTTGGTTCCGTGACAAATGA
>JAUXXY010000222.1 GCA_030684735.1 Bacteroidales bacterium
GCCTTTATTCATAAGGTGTTCCCTTAAACCTGCCCTGTCAACATCATAGAGCTTCAGCGTATATTGGTGAAAGACATGGGTTGAGACCCTGGAGCGAGCTGGTATCTTCAGGTGCTTGTTACCTGCAAAAGCCTGATCGTAATAATCAGCGGCTTGCTGCCGGGCGCCAGCATATTCGTCCAGGTATTGGAGTTTAACCTTCAGCACAGCGGCCTGCAAACTGTCGAGGCGCGAGTTCACACCAATATCGTCGTGGTAATATCTTATCGTCATGCCATGATTCACGATACTCCGAAGTTTTTTAACAAGTGCATCATCATTTGTAAAAATAGCACCTCCATCACCATAACAACCCAAGTTTTTTGCAGGAAAGAAGGACGTGGTGCCAATGGTACCGATGGTACCTGCTTTTTGTACTTGCCCATTACTAAAATGAAAATCAGAACCAATGGCCTGGCAATTGTCTTCGATGACGTATAAGTTATGTTTTTCAGCAATCTGCATGATCGTTTCCATATCAGCACTTTGCCCAAAAAGATGCACAGGTATAATAGCCCTGGTTCTTGGTGTGATGCGGTGTTCAATATCATCGGGGTCAATGTTGAAAGTATCAGGATCAACATCTGCGAAAACAGGAGTAAGTCCCAGCAGGGCAATCACTTCGGCCGTGGCAATGAAGGTAAAGGATGCGGTAATCACCTCATCACCTGGTTTCAAGCCCAATGCCATCATCGAAACCTGGAGGGCATCAGTGCCATTGGCACACGGAATCACGTGTTTTACCCCAAGGTATTGTTCAAGCGAAAGTTGGAAATCCTTAACGGTAGGCCCGTTTATGAACGCCACTGAATCAATAACTTCCTGAATTGCGGAATTTATTTCAATTTTGATCTTATTGAATTGACCCTTCAGGTCAACCATGTGGATTTTATTCATATAGAAAGCCTGATGAAAAAAGCAATGGTTTGGCAATCACCTACGCAAAGATAGAGATTTATTCTCCTTGTTTTTATGGCTAAATCCAGGTTGGATAAAAAACACTATCGAGCCATGCAGCGAATGATGGTATATATCGTTCAGGCCTTTCTGATACTTTAAGCGAAAGGAGTTTTTTGTGAGGTTGTATTCATATATCACCCTTAGCACTATGGGGTCATCGCGAAGTTGCAGGTAACCAAGATATCCGGCTAACTCGGTGGAAAAAGTATGTTTTTGAACTTTCAATTGCGAACCGGCACCAAAAAGGAAGGCATCGTTTTGCCGGTAAAGGGAAAAGCCGGTTTGCCATGCATAGAACCCCAACATGGAGTAGAAACGCCACTGGTGGCTTGATGTGGCATCTTTTCGCGGCAGTGTTTTACCAAATGTTAAATCGAAAAAATATCCAGGTGCGTCGGTATGCCGGGCATCGGCGAGGCGTGTGCCCGAAGCTGTACGGACATTGATGCGCAACACCATATCGGGCCAGCGACTGCCACGTAAAAGTGTGAAGTAGGAAGTCACATTGATATCGCTAGTAGCAAAGCCTTCTACATGTAAGTTTCTTGCGCGCCGTTCGTCGCGTAGCAAGGTGTCGGTCTTGTAATATTCAATTGAAGTGTGATTTATTTCGAGAGCAGCACTTCCCTTGGCAAAAGGAAAATATAGACTTATGGAGCCGTCAATAATTAGCTCTCCAGGCTGGATGTGTAACCCTGCCCCGGGTTCGATATTGATATTGTGATTGAGATAACCGTCGAGCATGCGCGGCACGGGCAAGGCATTGGGCCCCATGTACCCGGGAGAATACAGCATATAACTAGTCCAGTTGCTTGCGCCATCCCAATTGTGCTTCAGGTTCCACCAATGATAATTTTTCTGTGCCAGAACCTGGTGCGGAAAACATAGCAGCAACAGAAAGCCAATCACATAACCAAGCAGTTGACTATGGCGTTTATTTAAAAACAGTCTTTCGATCATATGATTGTTTATCTTGATTGCCTCTTCCGGAAAGCAAGAAGCCATTTTTGACTTGCAAATGTAAGAACCACAATGTCAGATTCGTCCATATTTCCTATTTTTGCATTGATCTTTTGCTTCAAACAAATAACAAATGAGCTTAAAATTATTGAAAATAAGTCAATTAGCCTTATTATTTGGATTATTTTTTCTATCACTTCAGGCTAACGGCCAGGTAAAAATCAGCCAAGAAAAAGCAGGATTTCCTTTGTTTCATGCCTTTTATTCATTTCAACTGCCCGGGCACGACCTGACCGAACGTTTTGGCAGCAATTCAGTGATCGGTACCGGGTTTTTATATAAAACAAAGTACAATTTGCTGTTGGGCGTTGATGGTGGTCTTATTTTCAGCGAAAATGTCAGAAACAAAGATCAATACCTGGAAAACATCGCCACCAGCGAAGGATATTTGATTTCGGAGAGCGGTACTTTTGCCAGTGTTTTTCTTCATGAACGTGGTTTTTATGCGGGAGCTAAGCTGGGAGGCATTATACCCGTATTTGGGCCAAATCCAAATTCAGGGTTGATGATTTTGCTAGGTGGTGGCATACTCCAGCACAAAATCCGCATCGAAGACACTGATAATAACACCCCACAGGTGTTTGGCGACTACAAAAAAGGATACGACCGCCTAACCAACGGACCCTCCATCAGCCAGTTTATCGGCTATATTCATTTTGATAATACCCGCGTCATTAATTTTCATGTAGGCCTTGAGTTAATACAGGCCTGGACACGTTCCTTGCGCCCATGGGACTTCGACCGTATGCAGCCCGATACACGGAAACGATTCGATACCTTGTGGGGCATAAGGTTGGGTTGGATACTGCCCCTTTACAAACGTGCCCCACAAGAATACTATTATTACTAGTGTCATGCACTGGCTCTATAACATAGCTATCAGGGCTTACCTCCTAAGCATTCGTTTTTCCTCATATTTTAATCCCAAAGCAAGGAAATGGATCGAAGGACGTAGAGACGTGTTCGACAAGCTCAATCAAATTCCTGACGATAATCGCCCTCTTGCCTGGTTTCATTGTGCTTCGCTTGGAGAATTTGAGCAGGGACGACCTGTTATTGAAGCTTTCCGCACACATTATCCACATTATCGGATACTGCTCACTTTCTTCTCACCTTCGGGTTACGAGATCAGGAAGAACTACAAACAGGCCGACGTGGTTTGCTACTTGCCTGCCGACACACCCGGAAATGCAAGCCGATTTGTCGAAAGAATCAATGCCTCCTTGGTAGTATTTGTAAAATACGAATATTGGCACAATTTCATTCACCAGATCACACGACGGCAGATGCCTTTTTATGTGCTCTCGGCCAATTTTCGTAATGACCAATATTTTTTCCGGTGGTGGGGGAAATGGTTTTTGAAAAACATGAAAAAAACCACTCATTTTTTTGTACAGCACCAGGATTCGGCCCTCTTACTGCAACATCATAACATTAAGCACGTTACAATAACCGGCGACACGCGTCTCGACAGGGTAATGGCCATTGCCAACGAAGAAATTTCGCTACCAATAATTGAGAAATTTGTTGCCGGGCACAAGGTGCTGGTCGCCGGAAGCACTTGGCCCCCTGACGAAAAACTGCTTGCCAGGCTCATCATGGAAGTTTCCCAACCCATTAAACTAATCATA
>JAUXXY010000228.1 GCA_030684735.1 Bacteroidales bacterium
CAGTAACACCCAGATGAAGAGGATATTGCATGTTTTCCTTTATCATTTTCTGAACCAATAACCTTGTGGCAGCCACCATCACCCGCACATTGCTCGACTTCATCGAAAGTACCAGGTTGTGAAACCCAGCATCATGGCAAATGCGTATAAATTCCAGGGCCGATTCAGCCATACCCAATGGGGTGTCGCCATAGCGTTGCATGATCCGCTCCGAGAGCGACCCATGGTTTGTTCCAACACGTATGACGGTGCCGTGTTGTTTGCAAATGGCAAGCAAAGGATGTAATCGTCTGGTAATCTGTTCAAGTTCAAGCTGATAGGCTTTTTCGGAAAATGGGCGCCCCGAAGCCTTGCGCTTATCCACATAGTTCCCTGGATTGATGCGAACTTTTTCAACAATCCGGGCGGCAACCTCGGCAGCAGTATGGTTGTAATGGATGTCGGCAATCAACGGAGTTGAATATCCGGCTTTTCGAAGTTCTTTCTTGATCACATCAAGATGCTCAGCTTCACGTACTCCCTGTGCAGTGATACGCACATATTCGCAGCCCGCCTCAATCAGGCGGATGCATTGCGCCACCGTCGAAGCAGTATCCATCGTATTGGTATTGGTCATAGACTGAATTCGTATAGGGAGATGGCCACCCAGGCTTAAACCTCCAATGCTCACCTCTCTGGGTTTCCACTTTTCAAAAAACGAATTACACATAGCCTGTCTTCATTTATTCCTACAAATACACCGGATGTCACAAAAGTAAACAAAGGCCGGGAAAAGCATTTATCTTTGCAGTAGTTGTTTTTAATTATTTAACCGGCACATTTGTTATGAAAAGCAACGTTAATATTATTCTGGCTGCCATCGTGCTCATGGCTTTTTCATGCTCACGTAAGGCTGGTGACGATTGGGTTGTGACTGATCGTATTCAATATGATGTAGTAATAAAGAGTCCTGAGCCCGACCTCGAATGGTGGATTCAAAATATCGAAGGCAAAAACCGTGAAGCCTTCATTTTGCAGATGTTGGACGCAGCCTATTCAGGAAAAGTCAGAACCTACGATTATTACAATTATCGTGAACTGAGTGGAGACCAAGTCAGGAGTATTGGTAGCCGTATTGACACGCTTAGTTTCCGTCGAAACACACCACCATACGATTTTTACGATACCATCATTCGCAAAGAGCTAAGCATTTACAACATTACACGTATTCGGTTCATTGAAGAATGGAAACTCAACAATAAAACCCTGGAGCTAAAAAAATACATAATTGGTATGGCCCCACTTGTCGAAAATTTTGATGAGGACGGCAACCTGCGCGGCTTTATGCCTTTGTTCTGGATATTTTTTGATGAAAAATACCCAGGGAATTTGGAACGATAATCATTCATGGAAATGGACAACCCAAACAGCGTAAGCAATAGTTATATCCTTGCCCACACTTCACTTGAATCGGAGGTGCTTCAGAAGCTCCATCGTGAAACCTGGGCTAAGGTGTATGCACCCCAAATGATTGCCAGTCACCTGCAGGGAAGCCTTCTAAGAATGATCAGCTACATGATCCGACCTCAACGAGTGCTCGAGGTCGGGACTTTTACCGGTTATTCGGCCATTTGTCTTGCAGCCGGACTCGCCGAAGGCGGAAAGCTGCACACGATTGAAATTAACCGGGAGCTTGAAGAAATTGCAGTACGCTACATAACCGAGGCAGGCCTCGAAAATAGCATTGTACGGCACTATGGCGAGGCACGAAACATTATCCCAGCACTTGACTGCCTGTTCGACCTTGTGTATATTGATGCCTGCAAAGAACAGTACATTGATTTCTATGAATTGATCATACCAAAGCTTCGTAGCGGAGATTTTATCCTGGCCGATAATGCCTTGTGGTATGGGAAAGTATCCGATCCATCGGTTGTGAACGAAAAAGACACTGATGCCATTCGCAGCTTCAACAACCATGTGCAACGCGATGCACGCACTGAAAACATGATACTACCCTTTGAGGATGGAATTATGCTGATCCGTAAAAAGTAATTTTTACCCCATCGGGAGCATAAAAGTGTGATAAGCCGAATCTTTTGTTGGCTTTCACAGCCTCATATTTCAGCGTATCCTTAATCCTGACTATTTTTCCCTTCAATCCCTCATTACCTGAGGTAATCATGTGCACATCAAAATTACTTACAGGATGTTTATTAAAAAATATTATATTTGCAAATTCTTTGATAAGATGTATTCTCTTTTAAGAATTATAATCAATGAAGATAGAAAAAGCGCGAGAAGTACTGAAACAGGCCGAACTTAGAATAACACCACAGCGTATGGCAGTATTGCAGGCAGTCAATAGGTTTAAAAATCATCCAACGGCTGAACAGATGATTGAGTATATCCATAAAAGCCACCCTGAGATTGCCAGTGGTACTGTTTACAAAATACTTGATGTATTTGTCGAGAAAAGCTTATTGGCCAAAGTCAACACAGGCCAAGATGTGATGCGATACGACCCGATGCTTTCCAAACACCATCATCTTTACTGTTCTGATTCTCATCAGATTGATGATTATTTTAACGATGAGCTTACTCAGATCGTTGATCAGTTTTTCGAGAATAACCAAATACCCAACTTCGATATCAATGACATAAAGATAGAAATCATTGGCAGGTATAGCCACTGACATTTAAATAATTAATATGAACCACTTAAAATAAAACAACCATGAAAAAGAAAAAGTTAACTACTGCTTCGGGTAAGCCCTATTATGAAAACCAAGATAGCCTGAGTGCCGGCCCACGAGGCCCTATTTTATTGCAAGACTTCTACTTGCACGAAAAACTCGCCCACTTCAACCGTGAACGTATTCCGGAGCGCGTAGTACATGCCAAGGGCACCGGGGCCTTTGGCAAGTTTACCGTAACACACGACATCACCCGCTATACCAAGGCCAACCTATTCGGCAAGGTAGGTAACGAATGTAGGGTTTTTGTGCGCTTCTCTACGGTTGGTGGCGAAAAGGGCAGTGCCGACACTGAACGAGATCCCCGTGGTTTTGCCGTGAAATTATATACCGAAGAAGGAAACTGGGACCTGGTAGGCAATAACACCCCTGTGTTCTTCCTGAAAGACCCTAAGAAATTCCCCGACTTTATCCACACCCAAAAACGCGACCCGAAAACCAACCTGAAAAGCCCCACCATGATGTGGGACTATTGGAGTTTAAACCCTGAAAGCCTTCACCAGGTGATGATTCTGTTTAGCGATCGGGGCACACCCCATGGATACCGCTACATGAACGGTTATGGAAGCCACACATTTTCGATGATCAATGCTGCCGGCGAACGCATGTGGGTTAAGTTTCACTTTAAAACCCAGCAGGGAATCAAGAATTTCACCGGCCCCGAAGCCGATGCCATGCGTGGCAAAGACCCCGATTTTTCGCAACGCGACCTGGTGACTGCCATTGGCAAAGTCGTATTTCCGAAATGGGCACTGAAAATCCAGGTGATGACACAAGCGCAAGCCAAAACTTTCAGGTGGAACCCCTTTGACCTGACCAAGATTTGGCCTCACGGCGAATATCCTTTGATTGATGTTGGTGTGATGGAACTCAACCAGGTTCCTTCGAACTATTTTGCCGATGTCGAGCAATCAGCCTTTGCCCCTTCGAATATTGTTGACGGAATTGGTTTATCGCCCGATAAAATGCTGCAGGGTCGCATCCTGGCATATCCTGATGCCCACCGTTACCGGTTGGGTGCAAATTATGAGCAAATTCCGGTGAACCGACCTATCAGCGAAGTGTATAACCACCAGAGGGATGGAGCAATGCGTGTGGATGGCAACAGCGGCGACAACCCTAATTATTTCCCCAACAGTTTCGACAACATTGAAGCCGACAAAACCTATAAAGAACCACCCCTGAAGTTAGACTCAGATATCGCCGACATATACGACCGCAACGAAAACGACGATGACCATTACACACAGCCAGGTATGTTGTTTCGTAAGGTGATGACTGACGCAGAGCGCCAAAATACCATCAATAATTTTGTGGCAGGATTAAGCGGAATCACCGGTTCGAAACGCGAAGAAATCATCTTGCGCCAGCTCCATCATTTCCATAAAGCCGATGCTGAGCTTGCTCAACAAGTGGCCCAGAAGTTGGGAGTTGCTTTCAAACCGTTAGTTTAAACTATTCTTCCTAAAAATATCTGAAAAGCGTAATATGCAAGGTTGATGTATCTTTGTATAATGTATTTTCAACAATCTTTTCTAACATTCCCGATATTTTAATTGTATAACAACCAAAAACCTATGAAGAAAGAAATAAGTATTGAATTGCTTAATAGAGCAGTTGCTGATGAATTATCAGCCGTACATCAGTATATGTATTTCCATTTTCATTGCGACGACCAAGGGTACGATCTGCTGGCAGGATTATTTCGCAGAACCGCAATTCAAGAGATGATGCATATTGAAAGGCTTGCCGAACGAATCCTTTTTCTCAAAGGTGAGGTAGAGATGAGAGTATCTGCTGAGGTGAGGAAAATTCACGATGTGAAAAAGATGCTTGAGCTGGCTGCCGATATGGAAGCCTCAAGTGCCAACGATTACAACGAATTTGCCAACATCTGCGCCCAACATGCTGATTCGGCCACAAAAAAACTATTCGAAGCCCTCGTTGAAGATGAAGAACGCCATTTCGATCAATACGATGTAGAGATGGATAACCTAAAAAAGTTTGGCGATAATTATCTTGCCCTTCAATCAATCGAAAGAAGCAAAAGTCTTGGCCAAGGTGCCCCCGCCGAATAGTCATTGCATGGGTTAACTAACCCTTACCCAACGATTCTACCCTGCTTTTTGATGAAAAGCCCATGTATGATTATCTTGCCAGGCTACACGGCGAGGGATGGAATGTCTTGGTGGTGAGGTGACTACAAAGATTGGTGCTCTCTGAATTTTGTTCGCCAATCAAGTTTACAAATTACTCATAGGGCTTTTAAGTTTCTGGAATAGCCTGAAACTTCTCTATCCTGCTTGCTTCAACCTACAAATGAAAATCGCGAGATGGAAACCAAATCCGATTAACATGGATATTTTCGCGTCTTAAGGCTTGTTTTCATTGGGTTTGAACACCACGCCTATGTTCTTTTTGCCATCTATGTAAACGGCAAGAGGCTGATCGAACCTTACATGGCGCAGGAAAGTGTCTTCGTAAACAGCAGGAGACTGAGAAAGGAAGCTCACATCGAAATGCCCTTCGTTGATATAGGGATTGATGGTAAAATAACCCACCCTGAAGGAGGTGAGGTTGTGGAAAAAATGGGTGCCCTGGCTTGGGTCAATCCGATAGTTTTCGAGGCCAGACTCCACTATGACCCGCGCATTCGAAATCTGCGGCCACTTCACCGGGATGCCTAACCATGGATCGTTTGAGCCCCAGCGCCCCGGACCAACCAGGATATAGTTTCGCTTTTCCCGGATCATAATATCATTCAACTTGCCAATATCCCCTGCAATATCGAGATTTTTAGAGGCATTAAACGATTCGGGCTTCACATACACCACATCAAAGATGTTGTTGATAATGCCATTGCCCAAGGCTGATTTTGAATATAATATAGTTTTCGACAGGTCCACCTCTTCGAGGTTGGTTTTAATAATTTCTTTGTTTTCGACGATGGGCCTGATTTGCAATAGGTTGAAAACCTGTGCCTGACCTTTTGGGGTGTCGAGATTCACGGCAAATTCTATCTCCACAGGCTTATTCATGGCGCGGTGTCCCATCTCGAGCACCTCCCAGATAATTTCGGCCAATGGAAAAATGTCATGCGTCAGAATGTTGCTGAAACTTACGATCCGCTTGCCTTCATCAAACATCCCATCGCGCAGCTGGTGAGAATGCGGGTCGTAGGTGGACGCTACATATCTAAGAGCCGGGTGATTTTCAGCTTCAGATATCCGGTTTTTTAAAAGGTTCACTCCGTCATCAATACTGGCAACGAAACTTTCGGGCCGCAGATCGAGGGCGTAGAAAGTGCGCTGGGTCTCCTTCAATGCCATTTCGGGGGTACTGATTTGCAGCACCTTTTTGGGGAATTTTGGGGAGAACCGTAGGGTCAGGCCGCCGTCAACAATATACTTTCCGAGCCCGAAAGCAATATTGGCAATACCATCGTTGGATTTTTCGGGCAGAATGGGATAAAAATTGATGGATCGCGCTACCCCCGAAATGGTGGGGTAATACATGTTTCCGTATTGCGTTCCGCACACTTCCTGCAACACAATGGCCATTTTTTCCTCGTCCATTACATTCAGTGTGGCAGCCATATACGACTTACTGTCCTTAAAAAATGCCGATGCATACACGCTTTTGATAGCGGTGGTCAACATTTCGATCATCAAGCGTTCCTCGTCAGGAAAGTTGGGAACCATATAGGTGCTATAGATTCCAGCAAATGGATGATAATAAGAATCTTCGAGAAGGCTCGACGAGCGAATGGCAATGGGGCTTTTCAATACTGATATAAAAGTGTAAAGATCTTCGTGGATGCGGAATGGCAAGCGGGCGTTCACAAAGTGTCTCAGAATTTCTTCGTCGGGAATATCCGAAAGGGCTATTTTGTGAAGGCGGTTTTCCTCCATATACTCATCGAAAACATCGGTGCAAAGCACCACAGTGCGCGGTATTGTGATAACGGTACCGGTGTATTTCTCAAAAATATGGTTATGCTTGATTAGGGTGTCGAGAAAAGCCAGTCCACGGGCTTTGCCGCCAATCGAGCCGTCGCCGATGCGGGTGAAGTTCAGGTATTCATCGAAACTTTCGCGGTTGAATTTGGCAATAACACCTTGCGATTTGTTGAGCCTGTAATCGGCAATGGCATCGAACATAAACCGGCGCATATCGTCAATATCCTTGAAGTCTTCGAAGCGTAGCTCCCTGAAAAGGTCGGCCAGCGGAAACAAAGCCCTGGCACGCAGCCATTTGGAGAAATGATTTCGATACACGTGGTATTCGAGGGTGGGATCGGGAATCTCAAAGATGCGTTGTTGTAATGCTTTCAGGTCGGCTGCACGATACACTTCCTCTCCTGTTTCGGAATCTTTGAACACAAATGGGCCAAATGCAAAATACTCACTGATGAAGTTTTTCAGCTCGATCGAAAGGGTTTTTGAGTGTTTGTGGATGAACCCTACTTTTAGTTCCTTAGCATATTGCTGATTTTCTATATCCGACGACTGCAGAAGCATGGGCATAAACTCATCGTCGTCTTTCACCTTCTGAAACAGTTTGATACCTGCATGTTTATCGAGCTCTCCATTGCGGTTGTAACTCATGTCGGAGATGATACCCAACAGGTTGTTCTTATACTTTTCGTAAAGTCCGATGGCATCTTCGTAGTTTGTAGCCAACAGCACCTTTGGCCGGCCGCGCATACGCAGCATCATCTGGTGCTCATTCAGGCCCTCGGTCATGAAAAGGATGCTTTGCTTAAAAATAATTTTAAAAATATGCGGTAGGTAAGCCGAGTAAAAGCGGATGCTATCTTCGACAAGCAAAATGGCCTGCACGCCCACTTCGTTTACATCATGCTCGCTATTCATCTTATCCTCAATGAGTTTGATGATGGCCAACAGAATATCAGAATTGCCCAGCCAGCAAAAGATATAGTCAATCACACTCATGTCTTCCCGACTCACCTTAAGCGACACCTCGCGCGAGAATGCCGTGAGTACTACAATAGGAATATTAGGGCGGAATTTTTTGAGTTTCTTTGCCAGCTCAAAGGTATCAACCCCTTCGTCGCTAAACATGGTGATGATGAGGTCAATATTTTCTTCGGCCAGCGTTTTAAAAGCAGCGTCGGGTGTATTGACCACCACAAACTGTGGAGGATAGCGCAGGCTGAGCGAAACATATTCGTTAAAAATCTGCTCATCCACCCGGCCATCGCCTTCAAGGATGAATGTATCGTATTCGCTGGCGATAAGTAACACATGATAAATGCGTTTCTTCATCAGGCTTACAAAAGCGGTGTCCTTGAAGTAATATTTCTGCGCCAGCAGTCGTCGGGCTTTGTCCATTCGATCCGATGAATTAGAATACAAACCTACAGGAAAATAAAGAGCAAAATTCAATTTTAGGGTATATTTATTGTATCTTTGCAGGCGGAATATCATTTCGGGGCTGACCGGTTTTGACAGCAAGGAAGTGGTATTGTAAGCATGTCGGGCGTTGTGTGTTTGCCCGTAAATCTCAATGCGCACGCCACAATAAATGGCAACAGTTATAATTTCTCGTTGGCTGCTTAGTCAAGACGATTAGGCCGCTTTCTGCTTCCCGCGAAACCTTTCCGGACGGTGTTGCGGCCGAAGCATCGAAAATGTTCGGATAGAAAAGGTTATGCTCCGTGTCCTTTTCGAAATAACAGGAGCTAAGGATGAAGCAGGCCGGCCTTTCGCCATCTTTCATCCCGACAAGATAAGAGGGGCTAAGCATGTAGAAAGCAGTATTGCTGCTTGTTTGGACCAGGGTTCGACTCCCTGCAGCTCCACAAAAAAAGCCTGTAAATCTCTGATTCACAGGCTTTTCGTTTGCAATGTTTAACGGTGGGGTAAAGGTTTTGATTGTTTAGCCTCCTCCGGATTCATTAACTCTTTTATGTAACTACTCATCCGAATTAAAATATTATCAAACAGATAGTTGCCAGTAGAGTAGAGCAGGAAGGATAAAATCACCTTCCCTGCCCCCTCGTCAAACCGTACGTGCGGTTTTCCCGCATACGGCTTTCCTATAAACTTCTTCAGCAGCATTCACAAGCGAGCCAGTTGACTAACATATTTTGTGGGGTCTATCAAACCAAACTTGGTAGTCAAAACCTCAAAGGCATTTTGTCCATATAGCCTGCATTTCCTTTGGCTCTTGCGGTTGTAGTACCGGTAAAGACTGTTGCTAAGATAAAATCGTAGCTTTCGTTTACTCATCGCCGGATAGCTAACTCCTTTTATATCGAAGTAGTTGAGCCATCCCCTGATTTTCGTGTTTATCCCTATCGCAACATCTTGTGCTTTGCAATGTCCATGCGTTTTTAGATACTCCTTTACTTTATCCCGAATTTTCTGCTCCGACTTCTTACTTGGCATGATATTCCAGTATCTGGTGTTTCTGCCATGTATGTCTTTATCGTAGCGTATTGTAAACCCAAGAAAATCAAAGCTTTCTTTTCTTGCATCTATCTGACGAGTCTTTTTTTCATTGATTGTCAAACCCATTCGATATAACAAGCTTTTAAGCTTTTCCGTTATTTCTAATGATAAAGATTTTCCCATTAACACAAAGTCATCTGCATACCGTACTATCTTTATCCCATACTTCCAAAACAGGCTTTGCGGATTGTTTACTATCCTATCTATCAGATGGAAGTAAGTGTTTGCAAGTAGTGGCGATATAACGCCCCCTTGTGGTATTCCTATACGATTCTTTTTGCCACTTTTGTATTGTCCTTCCTCGTATATAGATACTTTCAGCCATTTATTTATCAGCTTTAGTATTCTTGGATCGGCTATACGTTCCTTCAACACAATTTGAAGTTTGCCATGTGGTATCGTATCAAAATACATACTCAGGTCGGCATCATACACCTCTGTTTTGCCTTGCTTCAAGTTCTCCTTTATCGCTTTTATCGCATCTTTTGTACTGCGTTGGGGGCGAAAACCGTAAGAACTTTCCTCAAAGTCTGCTTCAAATATCGGCTCAAGTATCATTTTACATACTGTTTGTGCTATTCTGTCCCTTACGGTAGGTATTCCCAATGGGCGTTCACCTGTCAACTCCCGATGTTCCATCGTTGGCCTTGACTGTTTTCCATGCTTCTCGTAACATATACGGTATGAACATCTTATCGTACAGTACATAAAATTTGTATCCCCGCTCTTGTTTGGCTTTCTGATATAGCTTCTCCTGTAATGTTAATACTCTTTCTGCATCCGGTATTTCACTGCGCCGTCTTTTGAACAGCTCTCCTTGTACCTCTGATTCAACTCTTTCCTGATTCATGACTATCAATTCTGTTTAGTTTACATTCTTTGAAGCTTTGTTTATAGTAATGCCCCTTCGCTACTTCCGTTTTTACCTTTCCGGTTATCATCACTACTACGGGCATATCCGACTCCCTCGGCAACAATTGGACAATGATTGTCCCGTTAGGGTCTCCCACGTTCATGCGCTACCTTTGACACACACGCAACAAAATCCTACTCCGAGCAGTCCCGTTGGTTTCGCCGTTTGTAGAATATTATTCCTTTTTCCTACAGTGTCCAACGTGGTTACAGGTTTCATCATATCTGGAAGACTGACCACTGCTGTTTTTGCGTAACGAAGCCTAACTTTTGCAGCTTATATGCCTGCTCATTGCGAGCTTTAATGTATTAGTTTCCTTCTGCATTATCGCAATTGCTTCAATCTGAACGGCAAATTGGATTGATTGTAACTTTCATACAATTAGGTATTTAATTAGGCGTAATGGACATTTCTAATGCTTTTTTTAAGTCATTTGGCTCTAATGGACATTTCTAATGCTTTTTATTTTCGCTGGTTTGTTACACTCCCATTTATTTGTAATAAATTTGATGGTCAAGTAAGCGGACACAGGCGCTGCTGGGGAGCAACCTGCAAGGAATATCTTGACCGACTGGAATGGTCATAAAGGC
>JAUXXY010000230.1 GCA_030684735.1 Bacteroidales bacterium
GGTGCCAAAACAACCATAAGCGGCTTCGTTGGCTTCGACCGGCAGATGGATCTGGCACTGAATTTCCAAATCCCTTTTTCGAAATTCGGACCTGGTGCTAACCAAGCGGTTCAAAAACTGGCAACCGAAGCAGCGAAGAAAGGAATAGCCCTCCATTCCGAAAACGGGCTCGTTGTGAAGGCAAGGCTCACAGGATCGTTTACCGATCCCAACATTATTCTCGATTACCAATCGGCTGCAGCAAATCTTAAAAATGAAATACAGCATGTTATACGCCAGGAAATTGAGAAGCAAAAGGAAGAAGCCCTGCAGAAATTGAGCGAGGCAGCCCAAAAAATTCTGGACGATGCACATCGAAAGGGAGAGGAGCTGATGGCCAAGGCTAATGAGGCAGCAGAAACAATTCGATCGGAAGCTGCTACTACTTCTGAAAAATTTATCATCGAAGCAAATGCCCGTGCCACCCGTATCGAAGAAGAAGGCAAAAAGAAAGGGCCGATTGCTGAGATCGCTGCCCGTGAAACAGCCCGCACGATCAGATCCGAAGCACAAAATACAGCCCAGCGGATGGTGAAAGAGGCAGATAAGAAAGCCAGCGACCTTGTAAACGAAGCACGTTCCCAGTCGGATGAGATTATGCGCCAGGCTCAAAGCCAGGTAGATAGACTATAAGCAAACCACGAAGTTTCAGAACAATTCAGGATGATTCACAGAATTTTTATGTTTAGCCTGAAAATGACGTTTTTTACTACTTTTATCCGGTTAAATGCATAATTCACTATCATAACTTATTATTCATGACAAATAAAGGAGTTGACTACTACAAACGGGCTGCCGTGCGTGCTATGCAATGGCATGCTGAAAACATTAATAAAATGAAGCAATGCCGTTTCGATACCATTGCAGTACACGGCATCTATTCCATGCAGGAAGCACTAGACTTCAACCAGGGCTCTATCATCGAACCCATCTACATGAGCACCTCGCAAGCCTATCGCGACAGCGACGAGATGGAAGCAGCCCTCGGCTACCAGATACCCACCTGGTGCTATTCGCGCATTGCCAACCCTAGCATGTATTATTTGGAAGGGGTGTTGGCCTTGCTCGAGGGATATGGTGCCAGTGTGGATACATCATGTATCGCCACCGCCTCTGGCATGGCTGCCATTCAAAGTGCCGTTGACCCGTTTTTGGTCGAAGACTATAAAAACCCCAACCGACCCATGAATTTTGTCGCCACCTGCCAGGTGTATGGCGGCACATTTCAACAGTTTGCCATGCGAAAGGAAAAAGATCGGAATATTAGTTGGCGCCGCGTAATCAACAGCAACGATATAGATGAGTGGGAAAGCAATATTGATGAGAACACCAGGTTTCTGTATGGTGAGCTGCCCAGCAATCCCTCTCAAGGGTTTTTCGATATTAAGAAGGTGATAGACCTGGCCCACAAATATAGCATTCCGGCTATCTTCGATTCCACAGTGGCCACTCCAGCTCTGCTGCGACCCATTGAATTTGGCGCTGACATCGTGGTGCAGTCAGTTACCAAGTCGTTGTTTACCAGTGGTTTTGGTATCGCTGGTGCCATCATTGCCCGCAAAAACATCACCACCAATATTGATAACCCCGAGATGAAGGCCGACTTCTGTGCCTATCTGAAACTCTTGCCCAACCGCGACAACGGCCCTAACATCTCGCCCATGAATGCCATCCTCGCCATCAACGACATACGCACCATCCGTTCCCGAATGGATCTTGTCAGCCGCAGCACCCTCAAGGTGTCGCAATTCCTGAAACAGCATAAGCACATCGAAGGAGTTGATTATTTGGGTTTGGATGAACATTCCCTGCATCCAATTGCAAAGAAATATCTTTTTCTGGTGGACGCCGAGTATGACGATCAATACGGAACACCTCAAAACCGCTATGGCCACCTGATGTCATTTCGTGTGAAGGGTGGAGCACAAAAGGCACGTGATGTTTTCGATGCCTTCCAACGCATCTGGAGGGCTACAGACCTTGGCCGCATCAAATCGGTGGCTACCATCCCTTCCATTTCAACCCACAGCCAGCAGGGCGAAGAAGCGCGGCAGCTGGCACAGATACCCCCACATCTTATTCGCCTCTGCATAGGTATGGAACACCCCGACGATATTATTGCAGACCTTGACCAGGCATTGCAGGTGCTGGATGGAAAGAAAGTGTTTTTTACATCACCCGAATATTCTGCAGGGGGTGCTTCGAGTGCTAAAATTGGATAAACAAACGGATATGCATTCAATAAAATACTACTCCACCAACCTCAAGGCAACACCCGTTTCATTCGGCGAAGCCTTGCTCAACGGGCAAGCCCCCGACAAAGGCCTTTATATGCCTGAGCACATTCCAACTCTCAGCGCCCAAGAGCTTGAGTCAATGGCTGGCCTTACGTATCCGGAAATTGCCTTCACTGTGCTCGATGCTTTTCTAAAGCATGAAATACCTGGTAATGTGTTGAAGAAATTAGTGAATGGGGCTTACGATTTTGATGTACCGTTGCAACTTGTTTCTGAGCGCAAATACGTGATGCGCCTTGATCAGGGGCCAACGGCCTCGTTCAAGGATTTTGCCGCTCGCATGATGGGTAGGTTGATGAGTTATTTCTTAGCCAAACGCGATCATGAACTACTTATCCTCACTGCTACTTCGGGCGATACCGGGAGTGCCATTGCAAATGCGTTTTATGGCCTCGAAAACATCAAGGTGCTTGTTCTATTTCCTGAAAAAGAAGTGTCGCCACGCCAACGCAAACAAATGACCACCCTGGGTAAAAATGTGAGAACTGTTGCTGTGGATGGTAAATTCGACGAATGCCAGGCGATGGTCAAGCGTGCTTTTGCCGACCCTGCATTGCAGCATCTTAATTTATCTTCGGCCAATTCAATCAACATCGGCCGCTTGCTTCCACAGGCGGTATATTACTTTTATGCGTGGTCGCAGTTGCGCAATAGTGTGGATGATAAACCTGTATTTGTAATTCCTTCTGGCAATTTCGGCGACATGATGGGGGGGATGATCGCCTGGAGTATGGGCCTGCCGGTAAACCGAATGGTGATTGCCGTTAATGAAAATGACGAATTTAAGACTTTTCTGAACACTGGTGTTTACCAAAAAATCGAGCCATCGCTCAACTGCTTGTCAAGTGCCATGAACGTAGGCCACCCCAGCAATCTTGCCCGTTTGGTGGCTTTATATGGAGGTGTGATGGATGAAACAGGGGCGATTCACCAGTTGCCTGAAATGAGCCTTATGCGAAATGATTTGTATGCCATCTCGGTGAGCGATGCCCTGACAAAACAAACCATTTTCGATGCCTGGCACAAGCACCAGCTCCTGCTTGAACCACACGGCGCTGTGGGTTGGGCTGGCCTGCAGCAGTACCTTGTTTCGTGCAAAAGCGATAACAAAGATCTCTATATTGTGCTTGAAACGGCCCATCCAGCAAAATTCCCTGAGCAAATACAGGGAATCCTGCATTTCGATCCGGATTTGCCTGCATCTCTGCAGGGGTTAGAAGAGAAGAAGGAACAATACGGCTTCCTTTCCAATGACTATGAATCATTTAGGGAGTTTTTAATGAATACTTACGATTAGTTTATAGAATTCGTTCAAATATTAAGCCCCAGGGTTCAAGCCCCAGGGTTCAAGCCCCA
>JAUXXY010000231.1 GCA_030684735.1 Bacteroidales bacterium
CCATTAAAGTCAAAAAGCACGGAAGAAAAGCTAAAAGTTTATTCAAGTATGGCCTGACATTCCTGGCTAGTGTGTTGTTTTCTAACGATATAGATAAGTTTAAAGATTGTTGTAAATTTTTGTCATGTACTTAGGTGTCGGCGTTTAAATTTTTACAGAAGGGAAGGGATTTTTTATTTTTTTGTTTTTACCTCTGTCGGCAGTGCGTGGAAAATGGCAAGCTCTTGCTGCAAACTTTGGTCTGGTTTAGCTTGTTCGGTTTGCAGCATGTGCTTGACATTGTGCGGTTGGGGTTTTAGTTAATGAATAAATCAGTGGTTAAATATTTTTCTCCTCTATCTGGGAAAATGACTACTATTACTCCCGATTTAATTTTCTTGGCTACTTCTATCGCAGCATACATGGCTGCTCCGCTACTCATTCCAACAAAAATGCCTTCTTTTTTGACGATTTGTCTTGTCATTTCAAATGCAACTTCTGTTTCAACCATGATTGTTTTATCAATTCTTGAAGGGTCGTAAATTGATGGCACTATCGCTTCTTTCATGTTTTTTAATCCTTGTATATAATGACCTTTTACCGGATGCGCACAAACTATTTTTATTTTGGGGTTGTTTTCTCTAAGTGCTTTCCCTACTCCCATAATTGTGCCTGAAGTCCCTATTGCAGAAACGAAATAGTCAATTTTACCATTTGTTTGTTTCCAAATTTCCTCACCTGTTGTTTTATAATGTACAACCATGTTATATTTGTTTGAAAACTGATCCGGCATAAAATATTTTTCAGGATTTGCTTTAACAAGTCCTCTTGCTTTAGTTATCGCGCCGTCAGTTCCCAATTCTGCATCTGTTAATGTAATCTTTGCGCCAAAAGCCTTAATCATTTTTACTCTTTCAACAGATACTGCTTTGCTCATAACAATCTCAACATCATACCCTCTTACTACTCCAATCATTGCTAATCCAATGCCTGTATTTCCAGATGTCGGTTCGATTATTGTTTTTCCTTTTACTAATGAACCTTCTGCCTCTGCTTGCTCAAGCATCTTCAAGGCTATTCTGTCTTTTATGCTGCCAGTTGGATTATTTCCTTCAATTTTAGCGTAAATAGCAACATTTTTGTTTGGATTCAATTTATTTATCCTAACAAGAGGGGTATTTCCAATGGCTTGTAAGATGTTTTCGTATATCATAATGTAACATATTTTTTAAATAAATCAGGTTGAGAAGCTCTCCATGACAAATAACCGCCAAAAAGAACCATAACATTTGAAAATCCCTTCTTTTTAAGTTTATATCCGGTAATAGCGGCATCAAATCCCAATTCACAAATCAGTATAATATTTTTGTTTTTTGGAATATCATTAAAATATTCGGTTAATTCTTTTTTTCAGGTGCTATGATTATCTTTGCAAAGGTAAATAATAAATAAATGGGACGCAAAAAATTAGTTCGTCAGAGTATAGATGATATTTTTAACACAGTTTCAAGGATGTTTGTACCAGAAAGCATCTTGAACGATTTTGAGATTTATGATGCAGAAAATCGAAATGGTAATTGGGTAGTAGAACTACGAGAGAAAGAAGGAAGAATTCCAAAAGAAATAGAAAAGGAGTTGGTGGTATTAGATGGGTATTGCGACCCGATAGAGATTTTAAGTCATGGTTTTTCTGCTGGTCCTGTTTACTTAAAAATATATCGTCGTAGATACAAGAAAAGTAATGATGACAAGCATTATAGCAATAAATATGACTTAACTTTAAAAGGCATGAAATTAGTACCCGAATTGGGTATTTTTTTAAAAGAAGGTGATAGAAGATTACCCCGTTAATATCACAACGGTTGCCAGGGTTTTAGGATTCAAGCCCAAGACTTTATACGGATGGTATCGCAATTACTTGAGCGATTATAATACAGATAAAGAACAGGGAAGGTGGGACGATAAAAAAGTAGATGTTGTAGATGAGCAAACAGGAGAGATACTAAAACAAAAAACAATTTATATCGCCAAGCCGGAAAATGTAGGTTTCAATATGTGCCTTGATGATAAAGAGATAAACCATAAATCGTTTACCATATTAAGCAATCAAGACACAGGTAAAATAGCATTTGCTATGGATAGCGTAAAAGGAATAGAGTTAAAAAAAGGCATTAAATTTTTAGGAAAATGTATTCAAAACATAAAAAGCATAAGTTGCGATATGGCTCCGTCTTATCTAAATTTTTGCAAAACTATTTTGCCGTTAGCGCTGATAATTATAGATAAGTTCCATGTGATGAAATACGTTTATGATGCCGTTCAAAGTGTGAGAATGCAAATACGAAAAGATATTTTTGAGCAAATACCAAGAGGGAAACGACAAAAAAAAGATGAAAGATTATTAACAGAATTAGAACAATTAAAAAAGTCAAAAATACTATTATCAAAAAGTAAATGCCAATGGAATGATGAGCAAAGTGAACTAATGAAAACCTTGTTTGAAAAATATCCGACCCTTGAAATAGCATATAATTTGGCTCAAGATTTTAAAAAATGGTATCACAAATCAAACGTCAAAAAGCCAAGATTAGGAATTGAAAAAGAGTTGTTTTTATGGTATGAAAAAGTAGAAAAAAGCAAAATTAAAGAATTTGAACCTTGTGTAAAAATGATAGAAAAACACGAAGAAAATATTATCAATTACTTTTATGAAACACAAACCAATGCAAAAGCTGAACGATTAAATGGTAAAATCGAACGTTTTATATCAAACAATTATGGGGTCAGAGATTTAGATTTCTCTATGTATAGAATAGCAGGTTATTTCTCATAGCACCTGAAAAAAAGAATTAACCTGATTTTTTTAAAAAATAATTTAAAATGGTATTTTTCAAGGGTTTCCATTTTACTAAAGTATTTAAAAATTGCGGGTCTGCAAAAATTTAGCTCTTTTGGCAGCAGAAGCGTCGGCTTGAGCGTTGGGGCTGCCAAATGTGCTAAATTGTGGGATAGCCAAAACGCCTTCGGCGAAAAGTGCGGTAGGGTAAAAATTTAAACTTTCAGGTTGGCTTGAGTGTCGGCAATTTTCATTTTCAATCTGTCTTTGTTTTGTCAAGTTGCAGTGAAATGTCTGTCGTGCAGTTGTCTTTTTTTCCGCTTGTTGCTAACGGGCGGGGCGGTTGATGCAGTAGCGACCCATTTAATTATTGACGAAGTTACAGATAAATATGAAATATCAAATTATGATGAAGCTAATTGACAGGGGTCGCTATTGCATCAAACGGCCAGTTAAATGCAGTTGCGATGCCCACAGGGAATCTTTCAGGTTGGTAGGTTTTATCAGTCTTGTAACCGCCCCGCCCGTTAAAGGC
>JAUXXY010000244.1 GCA_030684735.1 Bacteroidales bacterium
CCCTTGCAGGGAAGACATATTTGACCACTTCGGCCAATGGTGGCGATTCGGTGTTGAAAAGTGTGGAAGTTCCCTGAACTTTAGTTGGATACTTCAGCTTCAGCGACATAAAAATGGGATCCATAATGTGGCATGCCATATCTCCAAGTGCACCTGTGCCAAAGTCCCACCAGCCACGCCAGTTCCAAGGGGTGTAAATTGGATTATAGGGTCTTTCACGGGCCGGACCCAGGAATAAATCCCATTTGAGTGTATCAGGAACAGGTACTACCTCTGTTGGTCGTTCGAGCCCTTGTGGCCAGATGGGGCGGTTGGTCCAGGCATGGGCTTCTTTTATTTCTCCGATGGCTCCATCCCAAATCCATTCACATACCTGGCGTATACCCTCGCCTGAATTGCCCTGGTTACCCATCTGGGTGGCCACCTTGTATTCTTTGGCCACCTGTGTCATCTGCCGCGACTCCCAAACGGAATGCGTCAATGGTTTTTCGCAGTATACATGTTTTCCAAGTTTCATGGCATTGATGCTGATTATGGCATGAGTGTGATCGGGGGTACCCACAACCACTGCATCAATTGAGTCTTTCATCTCGTCGAGCATCACCCGCCAATCATAATATTTTCTGGCGTCAGGGAACTCATTGAAAATCTTTGCAGAATATTTCCAGTCAACATCGCACAATGCAACGATATTCTCGCTTTTCGCCGCGCGAATTACACCACCACCCCTTCCGCCAACACCGACCCCCGCAATATTAAGTTTGTCGCTGGGCATACGATGGCCCAGGCCCGAAATAACATGGCTTGGCATGATCATGAATCCAGCCGTAGCTAAGGTGCTGTTACGCAAAAAAGTACGGCGGTCAATTCCATTGTTTTTTTGTTCGGTTTGTTCCATAATTCTATTTTGTTAAAATAAGTTTGATTGTATGTAACGTAAGCTTTGTTCAGCGCAATACAAAGGCAAGCCCTCCGAATAATGTTCTTGTTCAACAAATATCCTATCTAAGCCTGCTTCACCTGCATAGGCCAACAGGTTTTTAAAATCAATCTTGCCGTTACCAATAATACAGCTCTCGCCATCTCTGCCCATGTCCTTTATATGCCAGGTTCGAAAACGCCCTGGATGCTTCTTAAAATAATGTATTGGATCGGCTCCTGCCTTTATAACCCAATAAATATCAAGTTGAAACGACACCAACGATGGATCGGTCTCGTGAAGCAAAATGTCGTAAGGCAATAGACCATCAATTGGCTTAAATTCAAAATCATGGTTATGATAGCCGAAGCAGATGTTGAACTTTTTGCAGACTTCACCTATCTGATTCATTTCATAGGCAGTTTTTCTATAATCATCTGCAGTATTCTGCGCTCGCCCCATCATAGAAGGAAGCACAAGGTATCCAAGGCCAGCTTCAGCACCTTTTTCAGCAATATATCGGGCATTACCGAAAGTAATTGCTGTATGCGAACTGTAAATCCTGAGTCCAATTCCTGCGCATATCGAATTAAATTCTATTGCACTATGGCCGTAGAAAGCACCATCGAAACCAAATGCCTCAATACCGCTGTAACCTGCTTCCTTCAACGCTTCAAGCGTTCCGGTCAGGTCTTCTTTCAAGGCATCCCTTAAAGTCCAGAGTTGGATTCCCACCTCCCTGTTTAATCCAGGCTGTTGAGCCTGTGTTTTTTCTGAAATAACCGGAAGTACGAAGCCTATGGACAGGGTCGGTATCGAACGAAGAAATTCTCTGCGTGTACTCATACTTGTAATTTTTCTTTCATTGATTAACTGTTACCCTGTATTAGTAGATTTTCTCATTCACGCTATCCCAGTACGTGCGACGGCCTTCAAGGTAGGCTACAGTACCCATGTGGGCAGTAATTCCTTCCTCGAATGCCCGTTCAATATCGCAAATAGGCTATGTACCCTTGTTTAACAGGATACAGTTCAGCCACTCACGCAGATGCAGGTGTGTGGTATCAACCGTTTTCCCATCTCTATAGGTATAGAGTAGCCCTCTACTGGCAAAATATTTCTCGGTTGGGGCTGTAATTGCATCCACCCTATCTTGCCCTGGAACATAAGAGAAAATTGGTTTATGCGGCTCAATTATACCTTGTTCGATTTTTTCCTTATAGCGTGTTGATTTGGGATCGGCAATAACGAGTAAGGTCTCGTCAAGTTCAATATAGGCATCGTGACCCATGATCACTTTTCCGCGTTTTTTTTCGCTGGCCAGGGTTGCACTGTAAAGAAGTGTAAGCTTCTTTTCGGGATACTCAAATGCCATGTTCAGAACATCCGGAACTGTCCGGCCGTCGTTAAAGAAATAAATACCGCCTGATGCAACAGCAGAGTTGGGAATACCGAGATCAAGTATCTGGTTAAGAGCGTCATATTCATGGGTGAAAAGATCACCACTCAGGCCGGTACTGTAATCCCACCAGCAACGCCAACGAAAGAAACGTTCCAGGCTGAATTCATGCCAGGGTGCCGGTCCTATAAACTGTTTCCAGTCAATTGTTTGTTCATTTGCATCCGGATCAATATCATAAACCCAAGCACCGTTCGGGTCGTTACGATTGGTGCAGACCTCCAGTAATGAGATTTTTCCTGTAACTTGTTTGTTGATCAGCGATTTTGCGATATGATAACTCTCCGTTTGCCTCCCCTGGTGGCCAAGTTGAAAAACAATACCTGTATTCTTAACCACTTTCCTGATTTCAAAAGTTTCGGCAACAGTCCATGACAATGGCTTCTCACAATAGACATGTTTGCCATGTTTGGCAGCTTCCAGTGCTATCGGTACATGCAGATGATCAGGGGTTGCCACAATGATTGCATCCACATCAGCAGCAGCAACCAATTCATGGTAGGTCAGGTACCTTTGTGGAACCGAATCCATAGCTTCTTCATTTCCACTACGGTAAATGTTTGCGCCAATTTCAAGTGCACGTTTTGCGTTTTTATCAAATACATCGCAAACGGCTGTAATTCTGACATTAAGATTATCCTGTGATAAGAACTCGTCAAGATAGTCCTTCCAGAATTTATCATTCCGTGCTCTCTGGCGATACTCGTCAATACGGTCGGGATGCAGAAACCCAAGTGCTTTCAGCAGGTAATGGCCACGGCTACCACATCCTACAATGCCTATTCTCATGGTTTCACCAGCAACAACTGGGGGAATTCCTTTTGGAATAATCGAATCAGTGTTATCGAGCAGATTAACATTATGCCTTTTACGTTCTGTGAGATGATGTACAAGTCCATAGCCAAGCAAACCCAATACCGGTAGTGATGCAAGGCCAGCCAAGAGATCGCGGCGGCTGATTTTTCCGGCTTTATTCGAAGTTTTATCTGAGTTCATATTTAAGGATTGTTGCCTGATCTGTAAAAGAGCCTTTCAAGGCCGATAATATGGGCGGTTGGGAATGCAAAAATGACACACATAGCCACCAGTTCAATCAGCGTTTTGTTGATGATAAAATAACTGCCATCGGTGGGGAAAAGATATTCGAGTCCCGGAAACGCCGGATGTGAAAGGTAGTACATTGCCAACAAAAACATTCCTGCCAGCGCAGCCGGGCGCACAAGCACGCCAAGTAACAAAAACAGCCCTGCAATGGTCAACACCCAAGCATTCATCAAATCGTTTGCTGCCAGCAATATGTCATTTCGGGCTATCCATTCAAAAAACGGTTTGGCGAAGCCCCCTGAATCGAGCAGGTAAGCTTTTGAGGTCCAGGATGGATTGAGCACTTTTACCATTCCTTCATAGAAAAAGTGCCAGCCTATCACCAGCCTCAGTAATACAAGTGCAGAAAGTTTGCTTTTTGAATATTCCATGCAATTAAGAAATTTGACACCAAATGTATTTCATTTTATCAAAATCACCTTGATATGAAAGGTAAATTAAATGAAAAGATTTTAACAAAACTGCAAAAGCATCTGACAAAAATGTCAGTGCCACCACGAAACCGAATCATCCTGTTGAAACGTAATTATTTTGGTTTCCAGCATTACATGTGTGTTAGCCAATTTTTACCTATGATTATCTTTTCTTAACAAAATGATTATATTGTAATCCTATTTTTGATTATAATCTAATCATTCTACTGTCATGCTCTTCACCTCCCACTCTTACTACAGCCTCCGCTACGGCACGCTTTCGGTGGAGGATTTGGTGGCTGGCGCCAAAGCGCAAGGCCTGCAGGCGCTGGTGTTGGCCGATATTAACAACACTTCTGCTACCACAGATTTTATCCGCGAGTGTAAAGAGCACGACATCAGGCCAGTGGCTGGTGTAAGTTGCCATAATGAGGGCGAATTCAAATATCTGCTTATCGCACGTAACAACAAAGGTTTCCGCGAAATCAATGATTTACTTTCTGAACTGAATATCCGGAAATTGCCCCTGCCCTGCCCTGCCCCGGATTTTGAGGATGTGATTGTAGTGTATCCCCTAATTTCTGCGCCTGAGAAACTGGAAAAAGAAAATGAATACATCGGCATAAAGCATTGGGAACTCAACCGCTTGGTATCATCGCCCTGGCGCCATAATCAAACAAAATTGCTGGCATGGCACCAAATAACTTTTACCGGAACCAAGGGGTTTGAACTGCATCGTCATCTGCGGGCCATTGACAACAACTGCCTGCTCAGCAAACTTCCGGCCACTGAACTGGCTCATCCGGGTCAGACCTTCCTTGACCCCCATAAAGCCCGGCAAGCCTTTAGCGCTTGGGAGCAGCTTCTGCTCAATTCAAACCGTGTGCTGGGCATGTGTAATATTGATTTTGATTTCAAAAGCATCAAAAACAAGAAATCCTTCACCGGCCATCCTTATGACGACCGCATCCTGCTTGAGAAGTTGGCCATGGATGGACTGGCTTATCGCTACGGAAAGAGCAACAAGGAGGCCCTGCGCCGGATACGGCATGAACTCGAAATAATTGACCGGCTGGGTTTCTCGGCCTATTTCCTGATCACCTGGGATATTATACGCTACTCTATGTCCAGGGGGTTTTACCATGTTGGCCGGGGCAGCGGTGCCAATAGTATCGTCGCTTATTGTTTGCGTATCACTGATGTTGATCCCATTGCGATTGACCTGTATTTCGAACGTTTCATCAACCCCCTGCGCACCTCTCTGCCCGATTTCGATATTGATTATTCGTGGAAAGAACGCGACGAAGTACTCGACTACATTTTCAAACGCTATGGTCGCCTGCATACTGCCCTACTCGGGGCCATGTCAACCTTTAAGGGAAAGTCTATCTTGCGCGAATTGGGAAAGGTGTTTGGGCTTCCAAAGAGCGAAATTGACGAACTTGTGGAAAAGCCACCAAAACCCGAACAGCAGGGCCCACTTATCCGCCGCCTGATGGAAGTTGGAGTACAAATGGTTGATTTCCCGAATATTCGCAGCATACA
>JAUXXY010000019.1 GCA_030684735.1 Bacteroidales bacterium
CGCGGGATGCAGGCAGGTATATTATTTGCCACCGGTATCATTGTTGGTGATTTTCTAATCGTATATCTGAGCTATCTCGGCGCAGCCCAGATTCTTGAAAATCCTCGCAATCACCTTCTTTTCAGCATCGTAGGGGGTGCCATGCTCATCATTTTCGGCCTGGCAACCTTCACCCGAAAGGTGATACCAAAAGAGAAAACCAGGGAATTACAGATCAAACTACCGGGCCCTTCCATCTATGTTCTGAAAGGTTTCTTTCTGAATTTTGCCAATCCATTCCTCTGGTTTTTCTGGATTTCGCTCATGGTGGGTATCAGCTCGAATTATGGTGGAAACAAAAACAATATTATCTCTTTTTTCTCGGGCGCGTTGCTTACCATTTTCGGAACCGACATTGGCAAGGTGATTATTGCCCAGCGGCTTAAAAGGTTCATCACTCACAGGGTCATATTATGGATAAACCGCTTGGTAGGAACGGTCCTTATTGTTTTTGGTATCGTTTTGATAGTGCGAATTTTTGTGAATGTGGACTTGCCAACAATCAAATAAGAGGCCAGTATTTTTGTAGTTTACACCTACAGATCAAATACTCTCAAGCATAGTTTAATTATCAATCGGCAACATAGCAGCCAGCGAAAAAGCGGACAATCTTATACTACCCTGCTGGCCGAATATCCTTTATGTTTAATTGTAGTGAAATGTTGCCGTTCCAATGGTTTTCTTCAACGTGGTAGCAAATGTTGACAGGTTTACCAGAGGCCACCAGATCGAAATGTTCACCTTGTTGAAAGGCGATAGCTGGGAAAGGGAAGCCACGTGTACTGGGATGCACCACTTCGAATTTCAAGTGATTTTTGCCCACAATCCTTGCCCTGCCTGTATCCACCACTCCATTGGTTTGAAACACCGGAGAAAGGTTGCCAGGACCAAATGGGGAGAACTGTTTTAGAATACGATAGAATTTTGAGTTGATCTGATGCAGCTCGAGCTTCATATCTATTTCAACCTCCGGGATTAACATAAAATCGGTGATGTTGTTTGCCACAACTTCTTCGAAACGACGGCAGAACTCGTCAAGGTTTTCTGGCTTCAACGACAGACCCGCGGCATATTTGTGCCCACCAAAATGTTCAAGCAAATCGTTGCAGGCATCAATGGCATCGTACACATCAAAATCTTTGATCGAACGTGCCGATCCGGTGATCAGGTTGTTTGACCTGGTGAAAACGATGGTGGGGCGATAAAATGTTTCGGTGAGCCGCGAAGCCACTATCCCAATCACCCCTTTGTGCCACTCGGGTTGATACACTACCGTTGATTTGTTTTTAAGCAGTAGAACGTTGTTGCTTATTTTTTCGAGAGCTTCCTGTGTGGTTAACATATCGAGGTTACGCCTCGAGGTGTTATATTGGTTTATTTGTTCGGCCATTTTCAATGCCTCGTCCAGGTTGTTACTTACCAGCAGCGCCACCGATTCGCGTCCGTTTTCCATCCTGCCTGCTGCATTGATGCGTGGTCCAACCTGGAAAACAAGGTCGCTGATGGTCAGTTCGCGGGTGAAAAACAAATCATTACCCAAGTCTTCTTTATCTTTCTTGATTATTCCGCTCACCTCGAGGATGGCCTGGATGCCCGGACGTGGACTTTCGTTAAGCAGATTGAGGCCATAATAGGCCATGATGCGGTTTTCGCCTGTGATGGGCACTATGTCGGCGGCAATACTCACCACAACTAAATCAAGATAGGAAATGAGGTGTTCGGTCTGGTCCCCCTTCCATTCGCTGGCTAAGGCCTGCACCAGTTTGAAACCTATTCCGCAACCCGATAATTCCTTGTAGGGATAGGGGCAATCATTCCTTTTAGGATCGAGCACAGCCACTGCAGCTGGCAATTCGTCGCCGGGACGGTGGTGATCACAAATAATGAAATCTATCCCAACTGTGGTGGCATAAGCGACCTTCTCAACGGCTTTTATCCCGCAATCCAAGGCAATTATGAGCGTAAACCCTTGATCCCTGGCATATTCAATGCCTTTGACCGAAATGCCGTAGCCCTCATCATAGCGGTCGGGGATATAGAAATCAATGTTATCGTAGCTGGATTTGATAAACGTGTAAAGTAGCGAAACAGCCGTGGTTCCATCCACATCGTAATCGCCGTAGATCATTATTTTTTCTTGCTTTTCGAGTGCCCGACCGATACGTTTCACGGCTTTGTCCATGTCCTTCATCAGAAATGGATCGTGCAGGGCAGCGAACTGCGGCCTGAAAAAAGCCTTGGCCTCCTTGTAAGAGGTAATATCGCGCTGAGCCAATAAATGGGCCAGTCCCTCACTTATTTTAAGCTCATCCATCAGCGCATCAACCAGTTGCTGATCGCCTGGTGGCTTGACAACCCATCTCTTTTCCATATTAGACATTTTTTTTCAGATCACAAATTTAGAGATTATATTCCTGAAAAGATATTTAAATTATAGTTATGTGTATTCCAATGGTCCGTACTTTTCTGACCGAAATATGTTATCTGCATTAACAGTATGAGAATTGGGGAAAAACAGACACAGGCTTGGTTTATGCCTGGTGATTAATAAGGATATCGGGATTTTGAGGGCAAAAACCTGTGTTATAGATTGAGAAACAGCTATATCATTATGCAACCACGAGGTTCAGAAAGTTCGAATGCGCTACAGTCTTTCGATTAGCAGGTCATCAAAATACATGGTGGTTGATCCGCTGTTCCAGACATAGGTTTTTAATTGATTATTGCCAAGGTCGTCTGGAACCGTGAAGTACAACGTGATCAGGCGCCAACCTTTTGAGTCGTGACCCACAAAGTCGCTGATTTGCTGATAGAAAACCTGGCTAGGGGTGGAGGCAACAACTAAGTAACCTTCATTATTGTCAGCATATCGCCAGATGCTTATCCTGTACTGATCGCCGGGTTTTGCGTCTGCAAGGATGTGTTCGAGTGCATAGATCTGTTGCATGTCGAGTTTCATTGCGTATTTCCCCGAACGTGTTTTTTCGCTACTATGGGTGGGCCCTGCAAAAAATGCCTGGTTTTCCGAAATCACAAACTGCCTGTCGAAGGAGAGCGTTTCCATGTCGCAGCTTATTGTTTTAGGGATGGTTATACTATCCGTTTGTAATAGACTCGAATCGGATGCTGGAGTGCTAAAAACATATACTGCCTGGGTTCGGCCCTGGTAGATTGTTTTCAATGGAAATCCCATGTTTCTGATTTCATTGGCCTCATTTTCTGTCAATGGGCCACCAACCAATAAGAGTTTGCGGCCAAATTTATCAATCACTTCGTCAAATGTCATTTCGGAGCCCCAAAAGCTGAATGACCCAGAATTTTTGTTGAAAAATAATACATGCGGGTACAAAGACCTCATCTCTGCTACGTTTTTTTGTTGCGAGTAAGCGTTGCCAAACATCAAGGCAGAATACTTATTCAGCGACGTCGGGAAATAGTATATCTGTACATGATCGCTGTATTTTTCTTCAAGCGATTCAAGGGTTTCTTCATACTCAATGTTGGTTATCTTATATCCGTGGTTTGATGCGTTGAGCTGGGGAATGTTGGTCGTGTATATATAAGTAGCAGCCAATATCAATAACAATGCCGCGGTGTACCGTTCAAAAGAATCTTTTTGTATTATCTCTTTAAGGGTGGCAAGGATAAAAAATAGCGTGACTCCACCCATCGCAAGCTCGGGTAATAAATAATGATTGTGTTGGTAATGCTTTGCTACAATTAGGATGGCAACAACATGAGCCAGAAATAATGCAAACAATGTTTTATACTGCAATGTGTGGGCATGTACCCGAAATCTTGGTACCAGCTTAATTAAGGCCAGGACAAATGCAGAAAAAGCAACGATGAATGCAAAAACAGTATTGTTACTAAAAATTGCCTTTAAGGAGGAGACATATACAGGTAAGTCAATGATTCCTTTTTCGCCATGACCATACATTCCCTTATGTATAAGCAGGTTGTAGAACCAATTGATCATGCTCGGAAAAAGCGGCCATGCGGGAATAGTAAAAAATGCGAAAGTGATGATGGTGAAAAACGCATAGAAGACTTTGCGCCTGGTCTCAGGCAAGATAATAAATGGGATTATGGCAAGAGGAAGATATGTGGCCTTGGTGGCCAGTGCGAAGCCCGAAATAATTCCGAACAGGAGGGAATATGGCCGCTTGTCGCGATCTTTGTCAGTAAAATAAACAATAAAGATGCCGGAAAGTAAAATACTGACCATGAGCAGAACCGGCTCAGGCGAAGTTTTGGTCCAAGCATGTTCCAACACGTTTGTCGAAAAGAAAGGCGTAAATTGTATGAGTAAGGCCACCCAAACATTTTTTGTTCGCTTGTAAACCCAATATCCAATAAGAAACAGCACCAGGCATATCATGACAATTAAGACACTGCTAAAAATCTCAATGTATTTATCCGGGTTTTTCAGAACCTCAGTTGCCAGGTCCTGTGTGGCGGTTGAATCGAACAAATGAGTAATAAATACTACTGCAAGGCCCAGCTCCATCACGGTGATTCCCGGATTATCGAAATGACCTACCGATTTTAACTTGGATAGATTAAGCGCATTAATCAGATAAATGTATTCGGGGTCGTTTGAATATTTTGCCCTGTTGAACGAAAGACCCGCAATAAGAAAAATAAGCGGGAGAAGCCACAATAGCGAAACAGTAAGTTTTTTCTTCATAATTTTTACAATTAGCATACTTGATGAGCGAATTCTATGCAGGAGATAAAAACGGTAAATTGAATGTTACGCAGTGGATTTGCATGGAATACAAAATGATGTGTGGCGTAGTTTCTCATTTTATGTAATTGATTCCTTGTATTGTAATCACCTTTTAACTATGAGCCCCCTCTAAAAAGTCAAGAAGATAACATTTCCCGCTGATATCGCAGATAACCGCAAATGTAATACAAAGAATATCAACAAGATAAAATCTGTGAAAATCAGCGCAATCTGCGGGAGAAACATTTTGTAGCGCACTCAACTATTAGAAATTAAAACCTCGTATTTACCTGGTTTCAAAATGTCGAAAATGAGATTGCATTGCCTAATAACACCCGAAGTTACAATTGTAAAATTTACGGAACAATTCATCGGACATGTATAATGATGAATGAAGAAATTCTTGATCTCTTGATTTAGCTGGCCAGATGAGATGGTAATTTCTAAACCTTGTGGAACATATTTGGCCATCGCACCTATAAAAGAAATTTTTATTTGTTTTTCATCACCTTCTACCTTTTTAATGGAGTAATATTCTATGCCTGTCAAACCTGTAACCCTGTAAAATTCATCTGGATTTGACGTTCCAACATATTCCCCATTTTCCCAATATCCTTTCTGTATATTAGCTTTCCCATTTACAAAATATATGAATTCCCCTTTTCCATTTTTAAGTCCGTTGCTCCAATATCCGGAAAAAATATTTCCGTTTTTATAAGTATATTTTCCTTTCCCTTCAGGTAAACCGTTTTTGAAAATACCGACGTAAGTGTCTTCTCCTTTTGCAGTACCTTTCCCATGAGCAAGTCCATTTTTGCAATCTCCCTTAAACGAATCTGAGATTTCGCGCAATAAAACTTTGCATAACGAGTCCTGCTGCTGAGAAAACGAAAATGGAATACAAAATGAAAAAAGTGAAATCAGTAATAGAGTTCTCTTCATTGCTATTGAATTTAAGACGTTACATAAATAAAATTCGTAATTATTTAGGTATTTAGGCTTTTAGACTGCGAACCATTGAACATTACCGCAATGCTCGAATCAATGCGCCTAACACTTTTTCTGTTTCTACAATTTTCAGTTCATATTTGCTAATTTCTGATTTCTCTACATAACCCAAGCGACAAGCTAATGTAT
>JAUXXY010000249.1 GCA_030684735.1 Bacteroidales bacterium
CTGAATTTACTTTACGTGCCTTGCTTATTGGCCTGGTTATGTGCGTGGTGCTTGGTGCAGCCAATGCCTACTTAGGTCTGAAAGCAGGGATGACCATTGCGGCAACCTATCCTGCGGCAGTCATTGGTATGGCTATCCTCAGGGTTTTCAAAGGCAGTATCCTTGAAGAGAACTTTGCCCGTACGGTAGGTTCTATCGGCGAATCAGTTGCAGCAGGAGCCATCTTCACCCTGCCTGCTTTCTTCATTGCAGGAATATGGCCCGATTTTTATACACCCGGTAACTATGTCATCTCTGCTCTGATTATGGCAGTGGGCGGAATTCTGGGTATTATGTTCGTTGCGCTGCTGCGTCGCATCATGGTGGAGGATGCTGAACTCCCCTACCCCGAATCGGTTGCTGCTGCCGAAATCCATAAAGCCGGTCAACACGGCACCGGGGGCAGTAAATTCCTGTTCCTTGCCATGATTGGTGGAGCAATTATCAAAGCGTTGGGAGAACTTAAGTTCTTTGCTACTGCCTGGAGTAAATTCATTGTTTTTGTCAAACAAACCATCCCTGGAAGCAATTTTGTTGGTGAAGGTGGCATGTTATTCAACTCACCAAAAATCAGCCCTGCATACATGGGAGTGGGCTACATCATCGGACCCAAGCTTTCGTCGCTGGCCTTTGGTGGTGGTTTGATCGCATGGGGACTGCTTACTCCGATCATCCTTTACTTCTTGTCAGCTGGTTACGATATCCAAGGTTTGATTGCCTCTATCATGGCTGATAAACCTGATCTTACAACCGAAGCTGCCACCAACCAGGCATGGATGACCATGGCTAACAATGTGTGGGGCCGTATTGTTCGCCCGATCGCTATCGGAGGTATGTTGGTAGGTGCCTCATTTACTTTGTACCGTATGCGTAAGAGTTTATTTACCGGCATTTCGCGTTCCATCAGCGATGTAAGAAAGGCTGCCGCAGGTACATCGGGCACGATTGAACGTACCGAAAAAGACATCAGTTTTACCTGGATTATGGTAGGCATTGCGTTTGTAGCACTGGCCACCTTTAGTATCACATTTTTTATTTTCAACACCACTTTCCTCATTGCTTTTGTGGCTTCCACAGTGATGATTATCCTGGCCTTTTTCTTTGCCGCAGTGTCGGGCTATCTTGTCGGCATTATGGGGTCGAGCAATAATCCAATCAGTGGTTTGACCCTCACTGCGCTAGTAATTACAGCCATCATACTGGTTGCACTCGGCGCAACCGGGCAGGAAGGCGTGGCTGCTGTATTGGGTGTTGCGGCCATCGTTTGTGTTTCGGCAGCTGTTGCCGGCGAGATGCTCCAGGATCTCAAAGTAGGACATATTTTAGGCGGTACACCCTGGAAGATGCAATTCGGAGACATTATCGGTGTGGTTATTGCCGCTGCCGTTCTGTTTATTCCTTTGTTTATCCTGCACGAAGGCGATGTAGCCACCGGGATACGTGAAGGTTACGAAGGTGGTTTTGGCAGCAAGGAACTCCCGGCACCCCAGGCAAGCCTTATGGCCATGCTCTCGCGTGGTATTGTGGGCGGCGACATGACCTGGCCGCTTATTATTGTAGGCATGATGATGGGTTTTGCCTTCATCCTCATACAAGCCGGAAGCCCTATGCTTATCAGTGTTGGTATGTACCTTCCTTTCGGAACCGTGTTCGCAATCTTTGTCGGAGGGATGATTAAAGGTATTCTCGATATGTTTAAGAAATCACGTAAGATAAATGAAGCACAAAGCATAAGGATCGAGAATGTGGGTGTGCTGCTGGCAGCAGGATTTATTGCCGGTGAAGCGCTTGTAGGACTACTTTTTGCCGGTTTTGCTTTTGCCGATATGGAGTTGTTTGCTTTCTTCAAAAACCCGCCTTTCTCAATCAGTACGATCATACTTGTGCTTGTTGCACTTGTACTTATTTTCGTTCCATTGAATAACGCAGGCCGACCAGATGAACCGGCTCCTCCATCGGCTGGTGGTCATTAGTAAAAAAATGATTTTGCCATTATCTTAAACTGCACTTACAAACCAGCGATGGGACTTACTATTTTTCAACGGCGGCGAATACTAAAAAATGCCAACTATCTTGAACTCATACCGGTGCGAACCCAAACTTTCGAGACCGGTGAAGATGGCCAGATAACTCTATTAGTTCCGAAATTCAAAAGCAAAACACTGAGCTATTTTATCATCCCGCAAAGCAAATCAGATCATTTCCGCATCAATTTCGATCAACTGGGAAGCGCAACATGGCAGATGATTGACGGCAAAATGAATGTTGGGAAGATATGCACTGCACTTTCTGAACGCCTGGGCGAAAAAATTCATCCGGCCGAAGAAAGAGTAACTAAGTTTTTGACACTTCTCTACGAGCAACGCTACATCACTTTCACCGAACTGCTGGAAGCTGAAACGCGGCGCTGAAACCACTTATTTTGAATAATAAGCCCATGAATAAACCGTTTAGATTTTATTCATGGGCTAAAATGAATGAATTATCTAAAAACTGAAATATGAAAAACGACATGATGAACCTCGAACCCAAAGCAATCTGGAAACATTTCCACAGCCTTACACAGATACCAAGGCCTTCAAAAAAAGAAGAACGCATCATCCAATTCATGAAAGAATTTGGCGAAAGCCTTGGTCTCGAAACCATTGTGGACAAAGTAGGTAACGTTATTATACGTAAACCGGCCACGCCAGGTATGGAAAACCGTGTAGGAATAGTTTTACAGGGCCATCTCGATATGGTTCCACAAAAAAACAGCGACAAACAACATGATTTTGAAAAAGACCCCATCGAAACAATCATTGACGGTGACTGGCTGAAAGCCAACGGTACAACCCTGGGTTCGGACAACGGAATGGGTGTTGCTGCTGCCATGGCCGTACTGGAAGACAAAAACCTGGTACATGGTCCGATAGAAACCTTGTTCACTGTTGACGAAGAAAGTGGAATGACAGGAGCTTTTAATCTGCAGCCTGACTTTCTAAAAGGAGACATACTCCTGAATATGGATAGCGAGGACGAAGGAGAACTTTATATCGGATGTGCAGGAGGTATCAATGGTAACTTCAAATTTGCATATGTGGAAGAAAAAGTGCCGGCAGGAATGAAGTCATATAAGATCTCGATTTCAGGCCTTAAAGGTGGGCATTCCGGGCTTGATATTCCATTGGGCCGCGGAAACTCCTGTAAAATTACTACCCGTATCATTCATCATGGCATCCTGGATCATGGTATGTGCTTGTCTTCAATTGATGCCGGTAATATGCGCAATGCCATACCACGCGAAGCAACTGCAGTGGTGGTGTTGCCCGAAGCCGAAACCGATAAGTTTAACAAATGCTTTACCGGCCTTGTTGAAAAAATCACAGCTGAACTTGCAGTAACCGAACCCGACCTTGCTATATCTTTTGAACCGGTTGCCATGCCAGATCATATCATGGACATTGATGCCCAAAACAGGATGATCAAGGCCGTGTATGGTTGCCCGAACGGAGTGATGCGTATGAGCGATGCCATGGCCGGACTTGTAGAAACCTCAACCAATCTCTCGATCGTTAAATCAGGAAAGGGAGAGGTAAAAGTTATTTGCTTACTTCGCAGTTCGGTTGACAGTGCCAAAGCAGACCTGGTAGCCATGATGGGCAGCATTTTTGAACTCGCAGGAGCCCAAGTTGAATTCAACGGTGAGTACCCAGGCTGGAAGCCTAATCCTGATTCTGCCATTCTAAAGCTCATGCAGGAGGTATATCTACAACACTATAGTAAGATTCCTGAAATTAAAGCAATACACGCAGGGCTGGAATGTGGCATCCTGGGTGCAGCATATCCCAACTGGGATATGATTTCCTTTGGTCCTACCATCCGCTTTCCACACTCACCCGATGAAAAAGTGAATATCCCATCAGTTGTGAAGTTTTATGACTACCTGCTTCACACTTTAAAGAATGTTCCGGTTAAGAAATAACCGGGGCTTAGCTGTTCAATTCGGAATCGCAAGGTTTCCTAAATTTTTTAATTTCGATTTATTTGCAGATTAATAAAAAATATCTACCTTTGCACCCTCAAAAATTAACCGGTCATGAAACGTACATTTCAACCATCGAACAGAAAAAGACGAAACAAGCATGGGTTTCGCAAAAGGATGTCCTCTGCCAACGGCCGCAGGATATTGGCAGCACGCAGGGCCAAAGGGCGCAAGAAACTCAGTGTATCGGACGAAGCTCTTGACAAAAGATAATCTTTGACCATCTAGCCAATAAACGATAATTACCTCTAAAAGGCAGCCTGGCTGCCTTTTTTTCGTTACCAATA
>JAUXXY010000259.1 GCA_030684735.1 Bacteroidales bacterium
TACTTTACTGTTTTACTATTCCCATAAGATTACGGAGGTCGGATATCCTTATGTATTTCACCGGAATTCCATCAAATTCAATTGTCCCATTATCTATGTCGTAAAATCTTGGTATCAAGTCCACTAACGTTGATTTACCCGACCCCGACTGGCCCACCAAGGCAATGGTTTTTCCTTTGTCAACTGTTAAATTGATATTGGTAAGCACAGGTTCGGTTTCGTATCTGAAATTAACATTATTAAATTTGATTTGATGGTTAAACCTGTTGATCCTGATAGCATCCACACTATCAACGATTTTATCTTCGGCCTGGAGTACAGCATTTACCCTGTCCATCGAGGCCATGCCTTTTTGAATATTGTAAAAAGCTTGCGAAAAAGATTTTGCCGGATTAATAACTTGCGAAAAAATTGCCAGGTAGATAATAAAACCCTGGGGCGAGAGGCTACTCTCTTCTTCGAGAACCATGATGCCTCCGTACCACATCATGCCTATCATAACGGCTACACCCAGAAACTCGCTTAGCGGCGATGCCAGGTAACGTTTGCGCATGATTTTATTCGATATCCTGGTATACTCGTTATTTTGTTGTTCGAATTTGTGTTTGATGCGTTTTTCAGCATTAAATGCTTTGATAATCCGCAAGCCCGAAAGTGTTTCCTCGATAATGGACATTAATTCACCCATTTTTGCCTGGCCTTTCAGCGAGGTCTTGCGTAATGTCTTACCTATTTTCCCGATTATTAACCCGCTCAGTGGCAATAATAGCAATACAAAAAGGGTTAAGGTAGGACTCATGATGAAAAGCGAAATAACAAAAATGAGGATAGTGGCCGGATCACGAAATGCCATTTCTAAAGAACTCATCACCGACCATTCAACCTCCTGCACATCGCCCGACATTCTGGATATTATATCGCCTTTGCGCGATTGGGTAAAATAGCCAATCGGTAGTTGCAGTGTCTTCGAGTAAATAGTGTTCCGAATATCTCTTACTACTCCATTGCGTAATGGAGCCATGAAATAGTTTGCAAAATAAACACTGGCATTTTTCAACAAGATCATTGAAACCACCCCCCCACTTACAACTAACAAAGCGCTTCTTTCACCGTAAGCGATCACTACCTGGCTGAGATAATAGTATAAATTGTTTAGAATGGCGCTCTGGCTTAATTCAAAAGCTACTTTAGAAGTAACCAGAGGTTGTGTTTTGAAAAGGATTCCCAGGAAAGGTGCCAACATAGCCAACGAAAAAAGCGAAAAAACAATGCCCGCCATATTAAACAGTACGTTCAACAGAGCATATTTCTTATATGGCCGTAAGTAACTGAAGACTAACTTGAAAAAATCTCTCATACAGCTGAGGTTAAAATAGATACATAAATCCAAGTAAAAATCACGAAATCCAAAAACTGATCAAGTCTTGTTCAGTAATTCAGGGAGCTACGACACGATCATTGACAAGCTGCATAAAAAATACATCATTCCAACCAGATTCTCCACGACTCCATTGCTTGAAGCGCCCGGTGATTTCAAAGCCGTGCCTTTTGAACAAGCGCATGCTGGCATCGTTATCGCCAGGTATATGGCAATACAATTGATGAAGGTGCAAGGTGTCGAAACAAAAGCGAATGAGCAGCGCCAGCGCTTCGGTGGCGTAGCCCTTGCGCCTATACTTGCCGGCAACCATTATTCCCACTCCAGCCCTGAGATGATTGGGGTCAAAATCAAACAGGTCAACTAATCCCGCAGGCACATACGAATCTTTCATACTTGCTTCAATCATCAGGCGTAGTTGCTTGGCAGTATATATGTCCTGGTGTGAACTCAGAAGGTACTGCTCAAGCACAAACCTTGAGACCGGTGCGAGGGTATTGCTTAGATACCAGATGCCGCAGTCGTTTTCCCATTCATAAAGGGCATCAATATCAGTGGGTTCAAGCGCCCTCAGTTTAACTTTTTCACCTGTCATTGTCATCATATATCAATATTTCCAACATACACCCTTGTAGCATTACCCTGAAGTTTTATTTCTTCAAAGCTATTTCCATTTGCCACTGCAAAAACCTTCAATACGCCGCCATGCGTACTAACATCCAGCCACTTACCGGATTGATGGCTTTGAATCATGGCCACCAGGGCGCATGCCGCGACCCCCGTGCCGCACGAAAGGGTTTCATCTTCCACTCCCTTTTCGTATGTGCGAACCTCCAGTATGCCAGGACCGGTCCGAAGAAAATTCACATTGGTACCCTGGGGCATGAACCGCCCGTCGTACCTGTACCTCCGGCCTTCATCAATCACATCCAGCTCCTTCAACTCATCAACCAGCCGTACAAAATGCTGGGCGCCGGTATTTATATAATATCCATCGTCGTAACGATCGTAATTTCGAACATCGTTTAGGGACAAAATCACATTAAAATCGCTTTTTCCTTTTTCCTCAACCCATGCCCGGTGAATGCCATCGGAGGCTTCGAAACTGAGGTGTGAGCCAGAAATTTTATGGTTGAAAGCCCATGCCGAGATGCACCGCCCACCATTGCCACAAAAGGTAGCTTCAAAACCATCGGCATTGTAATAACGCATGCTGAAATCATGCTTTTCGGATGGCTCAACCAATAATAGTCCATCGGCACCAATACCGAAATGCCTATTACAAATCCTCGATATCAATTTGTCATCGGCATTAAACGCAAGCGAACGGTTATCAATGATCACAAAATCATTACCAGCACCCTGAAATTTTTCAAATAAAAGACTCATCACTATAATTAATTAAGTAAGATGTTAGCCAAGGATCGAACGCAAATTACGGCAAAAATAATCAAACCCTCTCAAGTATGAATGAAAAGCAGCCAATATGGTCGTAGCATAAGCCATGAAATCGTTCATTCAGTGACATTATTTCAGGATAAAAACCCTTAACTTTTTTTAACAATACAATTGATAATACCGAATACCCACCAGCGTTCTACCTTCCCCACGATTCAGGGGCTTCTCTGTTTGGTTGATGGACATGAAAAGGTATAATAATTGCGGCAATTCCTGAAATAAAAAAAGATTAAATATGTTTGAATGTTGTATAGTGAAGATATGCGGCTAAACTAATCAAACAAAATAAAAGGTTATCTGTTAACTAAACTAACGCATGTATGCTATGAAAAAGTTTTTGGTGTATCTGTTGATGGCAATTCTTGGCGGGTTTATCTCGCTTGTTGCTTACATGAGCTTTTATCACAAAGAAAAAATTACAGAAATACGTCCGGAGCAGGCGATAACTGTACCGGCAAATTTCACCAATTACAAAACCGGAGGAGTACCTCAACTGGGCCCCGACTTTGTTATGGCTGCCGAATTAACAGTGAACGCGGTCGTACACATCAGAACCGAATATAGCCGGAAAAGCAGTGTTTATGATTATTTTTTTCATGATTTTTATGATTTCTTCGGCGACAGGCGCAGGGAATCATCTCCCCGGCAGAGTCCAATTGTGGCCACCGGTAGCGGTGTAATCATTTCAGAGGGTGGATACATAGTAACCAATAACCACGTGGTTCAGGAAGCCGAACTGATAAAGGTGACCCTGAATGACAAACGAGAGTTCACGGCCAGGATCGTTGGCACCGACCCAACTACTGATCTTGCTGTCATTAAAATCGAAGCCAAGAATCTTCCTCATATTATCTACGGCAATTCTGACGATGTTAAAATTGGCGAATGGGTATTGGCAGTCGGTAATCCATTTAACCTCACATCCACCGTAACGGCAGGCATAGTAAGTGCTAAAGCACGCAACATCAATATCCTGCAAAACCCTGAAGGCACTGCCATTGAATCTTTCATTCAGACAGATGCGGCTGTAAACCGCGGCAATTCAGGCGGAGCCTTGGTCAATACCCGGGGCGAACTCATCGGCATCAATGCTGCCATCGCAAGCGG
>JAUXXY010000261.1 GCA_030684735.1 Bacteroidales bacterium
CCGGAGTGGCCGATAGTAGTAGTGATGCGCCTAATTCTGGAACTTCCAGAATTTTTTATGGAGACAATTTTCTTTCTTCAGGTGGGACAAGCGGAAGTAGAAACTTAGAATCAAGAAATAGAGTGGATGGCGAATTGACCACCGCTTCTCCTGTTTCAAATACACTTGCCAGTTTGCAAATTACGGTAAGTTGCGCTACGGGGAGTAGTTGGAATAGTACTAATTCGAAATGTGAGGCGATAGCGCTACCTGACCTGACATTTGAGAATATAACTCCAATTACAGCCATTGTTGGTGTTTCAACTTCATATTCTGCAACTCTTTCTAATACAGGGAATGCTTCAACAGTAAATGGTTTTAGTAATTTCTTTCAAGTTGCTACATCGTCAGGTGGCGGGGGAACTATTACTGATTTAACCTCAGCTACAACAACAGCTTTGGGTAGTGGATTGAATCGTACAATTAATCAATCATATACATTGAATGCAGGCACATTTTCTATGAGAGCTTGCGCTGATAAGACGAATAGAGATGATTCTGGAACAATTCCTGAATCAAATGAAAATAATAACTGCGGTGAGTGGACGGATATTGAAGTTTTACCTGCACCAGTGGTTCCTACTGTAACTACACCAACTGTTACAAATATTACTTCATCAGGCGCTACGCTTGGAGCGAATGTAACTAGTTTGGGAAATCCGGCTTCAATTACAGCCAAAGGAACTTGTTGGACAGTAAATATTGGTGAAGAGCAACCTTTTAATAATATACCTACAACCAATAATAGCTGTACACCATCTGCAACTGGGATGGTTACCGGAATTTTTACGCAGTTAAAAACAGGTATGTTACCTAATACTTCTTACTGGTATCAAGGATATGCAACAAACCATACAGGGACGGGGTATTCTAGTGTTGAGCTAACTTAATAAAGTCAAAAAATAACCCCGAATTTTGGTCGCCACAGGCCTGTCTGCCGGCATATTTAGCAAAACACAGATAATCAAATGGTTATTTCTTGATGATGTTTTGTGTTTTAGTTCTCCCGTCTGCCAAAGAAAAGGCCTGCAAGGGTGAACAGGTATGTGGCAAGAAAAAGACTTTTTAGCCCCACAATATGAGGCAATTAAGCCCCATTACTAATAACTAAACAAATGAGGTTGCATAAGAGAAGAGGCTCAACATTTTAATGCTCTTCCAAAAAGGTGATGGTTTTTTAATATCCCGCTGCGTGTCCGTCCTTACGCGATTCGGAGGCGCCAAAATATATTTTACGTATCGGATCGTACATAATTGCTTGGTAGCCGCCGTAGTTGCCATTTGAAAAAACAACTTTATGCCCCATTTCCATCAATTGGCGAATGGCTTCATAGTCAAACCCGGTCTCGAGCTCTATTTCGCCCCGGCTGGGTTTTGCTATGCCTGTAGGATCGGATGATCCGCTGTGGCTGATGCGGGGTGCATCGCCGGCTTCCTGCAGGTTCATACCAAAGTCAACTAAGTTCATGATGATCTGCACATGACCGAGAGGCTGAAAATCGCCTCCCATCACTCCAAAACTCAGGAAGGGTTCTCCGTTTTTGGTAACAAAACCGGGGATAATGGTTTGAAAAGGCCGCTTGCCCGGGGCATATACATTGGCATGCCCTTCATTGAGGTTGAAAAGTTCGCCGCGGTTTTGCAGCATAAACCCAAGCCCCGGCGGAACCATCCCCGAACCCAGTCCCCGATAATTGCTCTGTATGAGCGAAACCATATTACCTTCTTTGTCGGCTACAGTGAGGTAAATGGTGCCACCCTCCATTGCTTGCCCGGGTTCATAAGCACCGGAACGCTGTTCGTTGACCAGTATCCGGCGTTTTGCTGCATACTCTTTTGATATAAGCGTTCGAACGGGTACCTGCGAGAACTCCATATCAGCATAATAACGTGCGCGGTCTTCGAATGCCAGTTTCTTGGCTTCAACAAATAGGTGGATATGACTTGCACTGCCAAAAGGAATTTTCGAAAAGTCATAACCTTCGAGGATGTTCAACATTTGCAATGCGGCGATCCCTTGCCCGTTGGGTGGAAGCTCCCACACATCGTAGCCACGATAGTTTACACTAACCGGATCAATCCATTCGGAGCGGTGGCGGGCAAGATCATCATAACTTAGAAACCCCCCCTGTGATTGGATGAAATCTGCAATGATGCTGGCAATATCTCCTTTGTAGAAACCATCGCGGCCTTGTTGTGCTAGCGTCCGGTAGGTATTGGCCAAAGCCGGGTTTCTGAAAATATCTCCCTTGGCAGGAATAGTTTTACCATCAAGGGTGTAAGTTTCGAACACATTAGGGAAATGCTCCCCATGCATTTTTACACCACGGGCAAGATAATAAGCAACCAGTTCGGTAACAGGGAAACCTTTTTCGGCATATTCGATTGAAGGTGCAAGGATTTCGAGCATGCTGAGCTTGCCAAATTTACCGTGAAGTTCAAACCAGCCATCCACGCACCCCGGCACCGATACAGGCAATGGGCCGTAGGCCGGAATAGAAGAAATTTTGTTTTTTCTGAAATATTCCAGGGTGAGCGATTTGGGTGATTGCCCTGAAGCGTTCAAACCGTATAGTTTCCTTGTGTTGGCGTCCCAAACAATGGCAAACAAGTCGCCGCCGATGCCGCTCCCAGTTGGCTCCATCAGTCCGAGCGCAGCATTGGCTGCAATGGCTGCATCCACGGCAGTTCCCCCTTGTTTCAGAATGTCAATGGCTATTTGTGTAGCCAGAGGATGACTGGTAGCAGCCATGCCATTGGTTGCAATCACTTCGGAGCGGGTGGCAAAAGTGCGGCCTGTGATCCGGTCTTGCGAATAGCTTTTCATTACGAAGCAAAACATGATCATAAAAAATGCAAACAGTAGCTTTGTCATTACGGGCGAATTTTGTTTTCAGATGTAAAATTACCCATTTGCAGTAAATGAACTCTAATAAAAAAGGGATTGTTAATTAAATATAGGGATTGCTTCGTTCCTCGCAATGACGCACTCCATTTTCTCGTCATTGCGAGGGAGGAACGACCGAAGCAATCTATAAAACTATACCAAATTAACAATGCCATAAAAAAAACAGGGCGAGCTTGTTTATTTTATTTAATCGCCCACCAGATAAAAAATCTTTACTTTAGACCTTGAAAACATGTTGTAACCTTTTGGCTGATTCAATGAATTTTTTTTTGGCTCATGCAACCATTTAATATCCAGATGCATCATTTAGTCGGTTTGTATCACATAAGTGCTGTTGAGTGTTGATGGAAGAGAAGCAACTCCTTGACGGATGCCTTGCGGGGAAGAGAAGCGCTCAAAAGCAGCTTTACGAGCGTTATGCGCCCAACATGTTTGGCGTTTGCCTGCGTTATGCCGCCCACCGCGATATGGCCGAAGATATGCTGCAGGAAGGCTTTATAAGGGTTTTTACAAAGTTGGATAGTTACCGCAGTGAGGGTTCGCTTGAGGGTTGGATACGGAGAATCATGGTGAACACTGCCCTTGAAATGTTGCGAAAAACCGATGTGCTGAAATACAGTGTTGATATAGAAATGGTGCAGGAATACGACAGCGCTCAAACAGATGGCTTCGGCAAACTGAGCACCGCAGAATTACTCCGAAACATTCAGGAAATGCCTGCTGGGTTCAGGGCGGTTTTCAACCTGTTTGCTATCGAAGGCTACTCGCACCGGGAGATTGCCGATATGCTGCAGATTGCCGAAGGAACTTCAAAATCGCAATATGCCAGGTCAAGAGCCTGGTTGCAAAAACGCATAAAACCACAATTGGAATAAATAAAATGAACAACTCTGACAACGATAAAACCAAAGACCTTTTCGGAGCTGCGTTCAGCAACTTCGAGGAGACTCCGCCCAACGAGGTGTGGGAAGGGGTTGTATCGGGTTTGCAACGTCGCAAACGAATGATTTTGTGGAGGAGAATCGCAGTGGCAGCTTACTTATGAATATCATGTTAAAATTTAACCGATCCATTATGAAGAATATTCACCTCTACCTCAGCGTATTTACTTTCTCTTGCTTCACGATCATTTTTTATGGTTGCACCAAGAATAATGAGGGGGAGCCACCCTGCGCTGACTGCCCCATTAATTATAGTATTATTGACTTTGAGCCGGCATGGAGCCCCGATGGAGAGTGGATTGCGTACTACCATGGAGATTCCAGACCTGGCTATAATGGAATTTACCTGATCAGACCCGATGGCACAGGAAACCATTTATGGCAACCGCGTGCGGTTGAAACGCCCGCCTGGAGCCCCGATGGTAAATGGATTGCCTTCTCGTACCACGCACATATCTGGAAAAAGAAGTTTGATGGCGACAGCCTTACCCAGCTAACTTTTCAAGGAAGGAATTTCTTTCCAAGTTGGAGTCCGTATGACAATTTAATTGTATATGTTCAATCTGTTTGCTCTCATATGCCATGTGGACTGTGGTTATTGAATATAGAGTGCAATATACATACATCTATTGTGCTTTATGGAATGTATCCGGATTTCAATCCATTTAATAAACAAATATTATTCAGGACAAAATGGGTAGAAAAGAATGGAAATGTATTGGGTGATTCAGTTTTTCTTTACGATTACAATTCAGGCATTAAAAGTTTTCTAGTTGCTTTAATAAACGCTAACTGGGATAATAGCTTCTTTAAATATAATAATTCCGGCACTAAAGTTCTATTCACTTCACAACCAAGGGACGGTGATGGACTGCCGGGTTTATGGATTATGAATGACGATGGCAGCAATGTAAAGAGGTTAACATCGCAAGCATATTCAGCCGACTGGAGCCCCGATGGCAGCAGAATTGTTTTCACAGACAGCCGAAAGATAAACGGCAGGCTGTGGATCATGGATGCCGATGGCAATAACAAAAAACAGTTAACCTTTGAACATCATTTTAACTAACCATAAACTTTAAAGCCATGCAAAAATTATTAACTTTATTCTTTTCGTGCCTTATTATAGGATTTATATGTTTCGCAATAGGCAGTTATGCGCAAACCGGCAGGGGTGAAACCGAGGTTCTGGTATTCATCATGCGCGATTCTCTTGAACTCTCCCCGTCCGAAAAGGGCAGGGTGGGGCTACAACAGGCCATCGTCAAGTCGAAAAGGCTGCAAGGAGTTCTTACCGACTCTAAAATGATTGGCATCGCCAAAGCTTTTTAATTTTCGAATACTGAATGATTCGATTTAATTTTGATGATATCAAAAATACCACGATTCTTGAGAGAAAAAAAACGCCCAACACCTAATGCTTGCTAAAAACAAGCGGGCTTACATGTAGATATGGAACGAATTACAAGGAAAATACGACAATGCAATTTGATACTAAGGTGGGTAAAAATGCCCGCCAAATTTTAGCCTAACCGTTCAGCTAACCTATTAATAGAGCAATCATGAAAGAGCATTTGAAAACACTTATTCCCATAGCATTTCTGCTATTACTAATGATTTCGTGCAACCCCGAAGGTGGTTTGAAAAACCCGGCAGACTATGAGTTGTACATCAGCATTAGCGCCGATCAAAATCCATCCGTTTCGCCTGATGGTAGTTTAATTGCATACTTCCATTGGTGTCTTATGTTTCCCGAGCCCGAGGATTACCCTACTGGTCTATACGTGATGAAGATGGATGGCACCGAACGACGACTCCTGCTAAGGGGAAGGCACTTTAGCCCCAGTTGGTCGCCCGATGGCCAGTGGCTTGTATTCACATCAGATGGTCTTTTACAGATAATAAACCTGCAAGGGGATATCATAAGAACTTTTCAGGGGGAAAATAGTCTTCCGTTGCATACCCCCGATTGGTCTAAGGATGGCAAGGAAATCCTATTCAATTCACCCCTGACCATTAAGGGTGGGGTATTTGCGATGACCCCTGACTTTAGCCATGTAAGACAAATACTACATCCCATCGAAAATAATGGCATGCATGCTAGGTGGTCACCCGACAGGAGTAAAATTGTTTTTAGTAAAGGAAATCAAGCATGGGAGAGTATAGAGATTTTTACCATTGATACATCGTTAACTTCTGAGGTACGACTAACTAACGATGGTAGAGATGACCGGAGTCCTTCATGGTCACCCACGGGAGATTTCATTACTTGGAGTAGCAATGTGGAGATATTTAGGATGAGCACTAATGGAAGTAACCGTCGAAGGCTTGACTACGGACAATTTCCAAGTTGGTTGCCTGATGGTAAGTTCATCGTATACAGCAATGCCAACTACGATTACACTAAAGAGGTATTATGGAAAATTGATATTAACGGAAACAACAAAGTTCAGCTAACCTTTTAATCTAATAACCATGAAAAAACTAATCTTTACATCATTATTAATTGTGATATGCCTTTTCCTGCCTTTCAACTATTACACCAAACCAGCAACCAAGAGTAGTGTAAAGGTACAGGAAAACATCAGGGTTATTGCCCATTTCAACGAATCACTGGTTGAAGGGAATACTATAACTACCCAAGTTAGAAATATACCATCGGGAAGTATTCGTATTCTCTTTGATCATTTTAAAGTACTTGAACTTAAAGCGGTGTTCCTGAACCGATACAATGAGAATGGCATTTTGAAACCAGTGCTGCATAATTTCCCCCAAAATGAAACCCTAAAGGGATGGCAGGAAATAATAATGGAGGACCATAGCAGGGCTGCAGATTTGATTGGTCTTCTCAGCAATGAAGCAGGGGTGCAATATGCCCACATCGAACGCCCCTTGCCGTTCAAGCCCTGCATTGTACCCAACGATCCCATGTATCCATTACAGTGGCATCTGAATAATCCATCCAACTCCCTTGCCGATATCCGAGCAGAGCAGGCGTGGAACATAAACAAGGGGAGGAATGATGTAATCATTGCTGTATGCGATGGCGGTGTAGACTACAACCACACCGACCTCGACCCGGGCAACAGGAGCAGGATAATAGCCGGTTACGATTCAGGGGACGATGATTACGACCCCCTGGATAATCTACCCAACTGGACGGAGGGCAGCTACGCCGGACATGGAACCAATATTGCCGGGATTATCGGTGCCATAACAAACAACAACAGTAGGGTGTCCGGTATTATGTGGAACTGTAAGATTATGCCCGTGAAGATGGTGGGCAGTGGCGGGGTAACGGTTACCTATCCTTTTGGTTCGACAAACTGGGATTTTTCCACCACCGCATTTCCCTCCGATGTGGCCGATGCAATTGATTATGCAGTAAACAATGGGGCACACGTGATAAATCTCAGCTATGCTTTTGCGGGTATGGGCTGGCCCATTAACGATGTAATACTCCGTGTTCCCCTGCTATACAGTGCCATATCAAACGCTTACAACCAGAATGTGGTGGTAGTGGTAGCTATGGGAAATGAGTATAATCAAGGTAATCCAACGAACTACCCAGCCGCCTTCGCCCGAGAGGTGATTGCTGTCGGTAATACAAATAATAGTTTACAAAGGTCGCCTTCATCAAGTACAGGCCCACATATTGATGTTTCTGCGCCCGGAACGGGCATCTATACAACCGACAGGAGTGGAGGAACTGGATTTCATTCCGGTACTTCCATGGCTGCCCCTATTGTATCGGGTGTAGCCGGACTAATCATCTCACAGGGCTTGGATCGCAGCTTTAACCTTACCAACGACGATATTCGGCATATTCTAGAAATTTCTGCTGACGATATTGAAGAATATGGTATCGGCTTTGATGAAATGACGGGTTACGGTAAGATAAACGCCTACCGTGCCCTAGCCCTTTTGGATGAACCAAATAAGCTGTACCATGGGCTTTCGTATGGCGGTAATACATCCAAAACCAGCTTAAGTAAGTGGATTTATACCGGGGGTGGTCGGTGGGGGCTTGCCTCGGGTATGTACCTCAATGTGGATCGTTATACGGTAACCAAGCGAGTTAGTTTCGAGGTACCATTCTGTTTACCACCAACAGTTTGGATGAGGGAGAGGCAAAGCGCATGTATAAGCGCAGCAAACCCCAATAATGGCTTCCCATGGGCACTGATTACAAATGTTACGGAAACAGGTTTCAATGTTACCTATTATGCGTACTATGTTAGATATAATTCTGCCGGACAAACAATTAACAAATGGGTCTCATCTGAAATTAATTCAACTAGAATTGCGTATACCGCAATTGGAGAACCTAATATTGCGGCTACAGCAGGGCCTATCTCCGGCCCCAGCCATATTTACGCTACTTCCAGTGCCACCTTTACAATAAATGGCTTGCCACAAGGTTCCAGCATTGCATGGGATAAAAGCCCCAACCTTAGCTATTTGAGCGGGCAGGGTACTGCCAGCTATACTGTTTGGGCTCCCAACACAAGCAACGGAGTTGCATGGATAAACGCTGTTATAACCGGACCCTGCGGAGCAGTAACACTGCCCCGCAAAGAAATTGTAATACTAGGATCTCCCGGTCAACCTTTGGATATTGCCGGATTCCCATCCAACGGAATGCAATTTGGAAGCAACTCATTTTATGAGTTCAGAGTAATTTGCCAAACTTTTCCGTGTATGTATGAGCAGGTTGAATGGCTGGTAGGCGGTGGTACTATTATTGAAGGCCAGGGAACAGAGACTATAACTGTGCTTACCGGTAATGCAGTACCCGGCATCACACTCTATTTCGATGTCAGTGTTAGAGGCAGATATGCCGAAAGTGACTGGAGCCCCTGGTTGTGGCGCACAGGATATGTGGTTGATGGTATCGGGCCGCTGTATGTTATCTACCCCAACCCGGCATCAAGTCAAATCACCATATCTCAGATCTTTAACTACAATGCCCTTGGCCAGGCGCAACAGCCAAAGCCCATCACTACCATACGATTGGTTGACCAAATGGGTGTTACGATGATGACTCAGAATTTTCAAGGA
>JAUXXY010000264.1 GCA_030684735.1 Bacteroidales bacterium
CGTATCCATGCAGCAAAATCTAACCCAGACTGGAGATTAGATTTAATAATTTCTTCATCATGAGCAATTCTATCTTTAAGCCATGCAGGAACCTCATCGCCACATACCAGTCTGTTTTTTCGCAAGATATGGTGGTCATTCACTTCCATCCATGTAAGGTTTTGAATGCCAAGCATCGGCTGTGATAATCCTGCCAAATCAGATTCCTGTAGATATTCGCTCCAGACTCCGTTTATACCAAAGATAAGATCAGGAAAGTGTAAAAAGTTCAGTGTCCGTAAAAGGCCGTAATGCTTACTGAGTTTGATGGTTTTACTGTTTAACAAATGGGTTATGGGTAACATCGCCTGGTTATAAACCTGAAACCCAATTGTTTTAACCGAATCTTGCAAGCCCAGGAAGGTTTGTACTCCATGACCTGTAACCTTGGCAGTGATCGTTATTGAACCGGGTATTTGATAAGCTATCCAGCTCTCATTAAGAGCAGCATTGGTTTTAATATGGATAGTGTCGTTGTTGCTGTTGAAAAACAGATTCATTCCATCGCCACGGATAATCACTTTTTTACCGATCCATGATGCACCGTATGGTGTATAGCAATTGTAGTCCAATTGCCCTATACTTTTGAATGGATATAAAATGGAATCATTCTGGTAAGCCACCGAGTCAATCCTAATGAAATTGACATAGTTATATAAATCTTCAAATGATGAAATGCGGCCTGAATATACCGTTTGGTAGTTCTGGGCTACGCTTTGGCAAAACACCATCAGCGATAGGATGAGTGTGTAAAATGCTGCTTTCATAGTATTTAACTTTTGTAGAATAATTTGCCCGTTGTTCACTGAAGACTGGTTTTAGTTTGGTATCAGAACTCTGGTGAACGGATTAAGTATTCATTAATTTCTTGCAAATATAAGCATGAACCAGGCGATAATCAATAGATTGCCGAAAACAAATTTAAACATTATCAGCGAGCGAATTGGATAAGAACAACATTTTTTTCAACCTAATTTTAAATATCGTAACCTGCTTTCAATAAAAACCTTACTTTGGCCTTTTAAATTTTTATCCTAAAACCTATCAGCTTATGAATATATCGAAGTTTCTTCAGTGCTGCATGTTGGTGGCAGTAATGCAATGTTCTCCTAACCTTTCGCATGCACAAAAACGACAAATTCCGCAAATAGCAGATACATGCAGGATTGATGTTTTTATTGGTCTGAATTTCAGTAGTATTGGGCGTGCTTTGATGTCGGGCCGTATTTCCGATATCGTGATTCATTCGCAAAATCAGAATACCTGGTATATAGCCGTGGGTTCGGGTGGTGTGTGGAAAACCGAGAACTCAGGCACAACCTGGCAACCCCTGTTCGATCAACAAGGTTCCTATTCGATAGGTTGCATCACTCTTGATCCTTCAAATCCAGATCGTATCTAGGTTGGCACAGGCGAAAACATCGGAGGCAGGCATGTGGGTTATGGCGATGGTATTTACAGAAGTGATGATGCAGGAAACACCTGGACCAATATGGGGCTTAAAAAGTCGGAACATCTGTCGAAGATCATCGTTCACCCCAAAAATTCAGACATAATCTGGGCAGCCTCGCAGGGGCCGCTTTGGTCGAAAGGGGGAGAAAGAGGAGTGTACAAGAGTGTTGACGGAGGAAAGAGCTGGAAGCGCATGCTCGGTGATGATGACTGGACAGGGGCAACCGACCTGCTCATTGATCCACGCAATCCTGCCCGATTGTATGCAGCCATCTGGCAGCGTCACCGCACAGTTGCTTCATATATGGGTGGCGGGCCAGGCACAGCGATATATCGAACCGAAGATGGCGGCAGCACCTGGGAGAAGTTGACCAAAGGACTACCCAATTCCAATATGGGCAAAATCGGCCTCGCCATTTCGCCACAACAACTTGATGTAGTGTATGCCGCCATATAACTTGACCGTCGTACAGGCGGGGTGTTCAAAAGCACCAATCGTGGAGCATTATGGGTGAAGCAATCCGAGGCCGTTGCGGGCGGAACAGGCCCACACTTCTACCAGGAGCTTTATGCTTGCCCTCATCAGTTTGATCGGCTTTACCTCGCAGATGTTCAAATGCAGGTTTCCGACGACGGTGGCAAGTCTTTCCGGAAGATGAACGAAAAAAATAAGCATGTTGATAATCATGCCATCGCATTCAGATCTAACGATCCAAACTATTTGCTGGTCGGTTGCGATGGCGGTTTGTACGAATCTTTCGACCTTACAAAAACCTGGAAGTTTGTTGCAAACCTTCCATTAACCCAGTTTTACAAAGTTGCCGTGGATGATGACGAACCTTATTACAATGTATATGGAGGTACCCAGGACAACAACACACAGGGTGGCCCTTCGCGCACCGACAATGTGCATGGCATCAGAAATGCTGACTGGTTCATCACTCTTTTTGCTGATGGCCATCAACCTGCCACCGAACCCGGAAATCCGGATATCGTGTATTCGCAATGGCAGCAGGGCAACCTGGTTCGCTGGGATCGAACCACAGGCGAGATGGTTTATATCAAACCTCAGCCCGATGCCGGGGAAGATGTCGAACGCTTCAACTGGGATGCGCCTATACTTGTGAGCCCGCACAAACCTACCCGTTTGTACTTTGCTTCGCAACGGGTGTGGAAGTCCGATGACAGGGGTGATAGTTGGATTGCTGTTTCGGGCGACCTGACAACCAAACAGCAACGCATCACCCAAAAACTAATGGAACGCACCTGGAGCTGGGATTCTCCCTGGGACTTTGTTGCCATGTCAGAATACAGTACAATTACTTCTCTTGCTGAGTCACCTTTGAAGGAAGGCTTCCTCTGGGCGGGAACTGATGATGGACTGATCCAGGTAAGCGAAAACGCTGGCCAACACTGGCGCACTATTAAGGTCTCAGATTTGCCCGGTGTACCAGTTACAGCCTTCGTAAATGATATCAAAGCCGACCTTTTTGATGTAAACACGGTTTATGTTGTGCTGGATAACCACAAGTTTGGTGACCTTGATCCATATATTTTTAAAAGCACTGACAAAGGTAAAACATGGCAATCCATCAGGTCGAATCTGCCTCTACGAAACATTGCATGGAGGGTGGTGCAGGATCATATAAAACCTGATTTACTGTTTGCAGCCACAGAATTTGGTATTTGGTTCACATACAATGGCGGGAAGAATTGGATACAGTTGAAGGGTAACCTGCCTGTAATCTCGTTTCGTGATCTGGTTATTCAACGGCGCGAAAACGACCTTATTGCAGCTTCTTTCGGAAGGGGTTTTTTTATACTCGACGACTATGCTGTGCTGCGCAGTGTATCCGACGATCAGATGAACCGTAAAGCAAGTCTTTTTCCGCTTCGCCATGCCTGGTGGTACATCCCCAGGCAGGTGCTGTCGAATAACCAGAAGGCCAGCCAGGGCGATGCTTATTTTGTGGCCGATAACCCGCCTTTTGGTGCGGTATTCACCTACCACCTTTGCGAAGATATTAAATCCCCGGAAAAAATACGAAAAGAAGCAGAAAAGGAACTGAAGCGTCAGAACCAGGACATTCCGTTCCCGGGATGGAAAGAAGTTGAGATGGAAAGTAGGGCCTCAGAACCGAAAATCTGGCTGATGATTAAAGATAAGCAGGGGGAAATTGTAGGTCGTGTGGAAGGTCCGGTTGTGAAGGGGTTTCATCGAGTTGCTTGGGACCTAAAGGTGCCTTCGACTGCCGCAATGCGCGCTACGGCATCCGAACGGGAACCCAGGGGCCCGATGGTATCTCCGGGCGAATATACCGTAGAACTTTTCAGACAAACCGATGGCCAGTTCGTGCACATGGCCGGCCCAGAGACCTTTGAGGTCAGGCAGATGAGAAAGGGAGTTTTGCAGGGCGCAAGCGCCAATGAAACAGTGGCCTTCTGGAAAGAGATACAGGAAATGAGGAAAGCTACATCGGCTGCCTCATTGGTGTTGACGAATGCTATGCAAAAGCTCGATTTGATGGAGAAGGCATTGGCATGCACACCGGTTGACCCGGCAGGCCTGCTTCGCGAAATACATAACCTGAATACAATGCTTTTTGAGCTGGATGAGGAAATGAACGGAAACCGGTCGAAACAAAAGGTGGGCGAAGATAGCAACCCCACAGTAAATGACCGGCTGAACTTTGCAAACCTTGGTACAGCCAACTCCACCTATGGGCCTACACCCTCACACCGTCGTAGTTTAGAAATTGCATGGGAGCAGTTTGCGGAATTGCGCAACAAGCTGGAAGAAATCAGAACCGTTCAACTTCCAGCAATTGAAAAGGCCCTTGCTGCTGCGGGTGCTCCATGGATCGAAGGACAAGTTATCCCTGGAAAATGATTTCCGGCAAGTATGCCAAAGAGAATAGTAATCAACATCCTACCCGCTTGCTGCTGGGCAGGATGAAAAAATTATCAATTTCGTGAATCAAATTTATCAGTAATGATTCAATAATCACTCTCTTTGGGAGAGTTTTGAGGATAATCCAATAATCGCCTAAAGAGTTATAAAACTTTGGGTATCAATAAACGAATTAAGTTTTTTTAGCTTTCTTTTCTCTCTTCTCAGCCTTTTTTTCTTTTGCAGTTTTCAGAGGTTCTTTTTTAACATCTTTCTTTGCGTCTTTTGATTTTGCCATGGCATTCAG
>JAUXXY010000006.1 GCA_030684735.1 Bacteroidales bacterium
TAGGAAACGTCCTTGTTCTGTTTTAACGAATGATTTATCTCCATTCTCCAGTATTATTTTTTCAACAGCATTGATATACGTTCCTTTTATATCCACCTCATATATGCTATCCCCTACTACTATCAATCCTTCGCTGTTTACCATATATGATAAAATATTTGATCCCGGAAAATTATAAATATAGGAATTATCGAAATATTCGCTTACGAATACTTTTGGGTAACGAGTAACATATTCATTGAAGGTGTTGTGATCTTCAGTCTTCATTCCATACTCATAAATCTCTCGCATTGAGGTTATTCCATATTTATCTTTGATATAAGTAAAAAGGAACATCTCATCATCCTGGTTTTTCAATATAAATGAATAAAGCTCGTGGAATTCATCTACATCATTCAGGGCTATAATGTCCTTTTTAAGCATTATTGCATTTTTGACTCCATCGTTTGTGTTCTTGATGTTTTCCTGTTCGTTTGCAAAAGAGTTCGCTAACTCCTTTTTGCATGAAAAAAGAACAAGCAAAGCCAATATAGCAAGTATCTGTATTTTAAAGGTTTTCATGATATTTTTTTAGTTTTACTTGATTGAATAACTTGAGTAACTGTTCATCTGAAATAATAATCCGGTTGTACATACCACCCCCAACACCAATGATGCCCGGGATGGCTTTTTTCGGTCGAATTTGTTCTTACCCAGCCAAAAAATATGTTTGGTTGTGCAACAGGGCACAAATTGTAGGCTGAAACGAAGTGCATGGGTGCGATTATGAAAAAGATCGCTCAAGATAAGAAGAACGCGTACGGTAGGATAAAAAAGACGGTTGTAGTGCAAGTATAGCCCCTGCCTGCTCAGCAAATTCTGGGGGGGGTAAAACTCAGTATATCAGCGATATACATAAATATTCTGAATTAAAAACAATGAACACTCTTCCATATTTTCAGATGGCAATAATAATTCCTTTTTTCATAAATTCCAAATTTATTCAGTTTTTTTGTGAGATTGTATTGGGTTTTCTCAAACCCTTAATTTATAGTGCGTTTTAGTTGGCAAATCAAAAAACAATCCTATTTTAGTGGCGGATTATATATTCTAGTACTCACTGATAAATCACCATGTATGATTCTTCAACCCATTGACTGGCTGATTCTTGCCATATTCTTTCTTGTGCTTTTATCCATTGGTTTTCTTGCTTCGCGTAGAGCCGGCGATAATACCACGAACTTTTTTCTGTCGGGACGAACAATGCCCTGGTGGCTACTGGGCGTTTCTATGGTGGCTACTACCTTTTCGAGCGATACGCCGAACCTGGTTACTGATATGGTGAGAACCGGCGGTGTAGCCAGCAATTGGCTATGGTGGGCTTTCCTGCTCACGGGTATGCTCACCGTGTTTGTGTATGCGCGCTTGTGGAACCGCTCGAAAGTGATGACCGACCTTGAATTCTATGAATTACGTTACAGTGGCAAGACGGCTGCTTTCCTGCGGGGATTCAGGGCAGTATATCTTGGGTTCTTTTTTAATGTGATGGTAATAGCCAGTGTGTCGCTGGCCTTTATAAAAATAGCCGGCGTAATGCTTGGCTTGCAACCTGCACCGGCACTTATCATTGCCGCTGTTGTAGTAGTTGCTTATGCCAGTTTAGGAGGGTTGAAATCTATCCTCTGGACCGACCTTTTTCAATTCAGCTTTGCTATGTTTGGTGCGGTGATCGCTGCAGTTTATGTAACCCGCTCGCCAGAAATTGGGGGATTATCAAACCTTTTTAGCCATCCCAACGTGAGTGGCAAGTTGAGTCTGCTGCCCAGTGTTTCGCAACCAGAACTATTCTTAAGTATTTTCTTGATCCCCATTGCCATTCAATGGTGGGCCGCCTGGTATCCGGGTGCCGAGCCTGGTGGTGGCGGTTATGTGGCTCAACGCATGTTATCGGCAAAAAACGAGAATCATGCCGTTGGTGCCACCCTGCTTTTTAACTTTTTTCACTATGCCATCAGGCCCTGGCCTTGGATCATTGTAGGGCTGGCTTCGCTTATTGTTTTTCCTGATATCCAATCTATGATTGATGCTTTTCCGGATATTTCGACTCAATACATTAAAAATGACTTTGCTTATCCAGCTATGCTCCGCGAATTTTTACCTGCCGGACTGCTTGGGCTGGTGGTGGCATCGTTGATTGCAGCGTTCATGTCAACGGTGGCTTCACAGCTTAATTGGGGTTCGTCGTACCTGGTGAACGACTTTTACGGACGCTTCCTGAACAAGAAAGCTACTGAAAAACAGAAAGTTGCAGCAGGAAGAATCTCTACTGTGGTGCTGATGTTTTTCTCGGTGTTGCTGGCGCTTATATTGCAAAATGCGCTGCAAGCTTTTCAATATATGCTGATGATAGGGGCCGGCACAGGACTGATCTACATCTTGCGCTGGTTTTGGTGGCGTATCAATGCCTGGTCTGAGCTGTCAGCAATGTTTGCGGCCGGTATTTTCTCGCTCACATTCATCATGATCGAAAATTTCGGAATGACCCACTTGAACGACCATGTGCAGATGCTGGGAATCATAACCACCGTGGGCTATTGGAACATCATAAAATTTGTTGGTGTCGTGTTTTTAACCACAGCCACCTGGTTGATAGTAACTTTCCTCACCCAACCTGTGAAAGACACGACTCTGTACAATTTCTACCGTAAAATCAAGCCCGGTGGCCCCGGATGGAAGGCAATGGTGCAAAAAGCTGCTGCTCAAGGCATTGTATTGGAGAAAGAAAAAGACCTGCGCTGGGATGTACCTACCGGAATACTTTGTATGATCTGGGGGTGCATTTTAATTTACAGCGTACTTTTTGCGATTGGCAATATTTTATACGGTAACCTCCACATTACGCTGGTTTTCATTTTTCTTGCCTTCACAGCCTCGGTTCTGTTGCTGCGTTCATGGAGGAAACTGCGGGCCTGATTGAACATCGGTTTAATAATAAGAATGTTTCAGATAGATTAATTCAGCACAAATTATTACCCACCCATATTAACGAGTGCACGCTTCAGAAAACGATTGAAGGGATACATGGTATGGAAAGCCGATAATAGATAATCGTTGAAGGAGTGTTCCGACAATAGTTTTTCCGGCAACGAGGCAGAAACTGTATAAGAGCGGTATTTCAACAAATCAATATGCTCCCAGTCAGCAGGATAACCTTTAGGCGGACGTGTAAGCTTATCATCATCGTCCAATCCTGCAAAAAACTTTTTAAATTCCGGATGGTTGATAATTTCCTGGAACTCGTCGGTATTGAAATGAATTTCATCCCTAACCGCTTTAAGTACTGGCGGCGTCGGCATGTATAATCCACCTGCCACAAGCGACTGCCCGGGCTCGAAATGAATATAGTAACCAGAATGGTTTCCCTTGCGTCCGCCCTTTGAAATAAAAGCCCCTATATGGGTCTTGTATGGCGATTTGTCGTTTGAAAACCGGACGTCGCGGTAAATTCTGAAAAGGCAATCCTTTGGGTTTATTGCAATGATATCCGGATCAAAAGCGGAAATCTGTACTATCAAATTGCCGACAAATCCTAAGATATCAGCTTTGATTACCTCATAAGTCTTTTTGTTTTCATGAAACCATTCGCGGTTATTATTCAAGCTTAACTCGCTTAGAAATCTGAGAGTCTCCTTTGTATCCATATAAAAGTTTCTTAGTGGTAACCAAAGATTGTTTATTTTAGTAGCAAATTTAAGCAAAATGCTCATACGTTTCTGTTGGCTATCCAAACCAACTATGCAAATACTTGGTTTATTGATTTTTATATCATCATTTGTGCATGCCCAAACCGCTAATAATCCCACCGGTTCGCGATCGGCAGCCCTTGGGGGTTCATCAGTTGCGTTGAGCGATGTGTGGGCTTCTTTCAACAATCCCGCGCAATTGGCAGAAATTCCCGGTTTGAGTTTTGGTTTGAACTACGAGAATCGTTTCTTGATTAAAGAACTTGGGTTTAATAGCATCACCGCCGTTCTACCTGTGCACCCAGGTGCTTTCGGAATTGCTGTGAGGCAGTTTGGTGACCAATTCTACAACGAAACCTTTGCAGGATTGGCCTTTGGACGGAATTTTGGCGAGCGGTTCAACGCTGGCATCCGCTTGGATGCGTATCACACCCGCCTGGCTGAAAATTATGGAAGCCGCACAACCGTTTCCTTTGCTTCCGGTTTCAGTGCCCAGATCACAAGCGACCTTTTGTTTGCTGCTGCACTTTTTAATCCGTTGAGGATCAAATCGGCCCAGGATTTCGACGAAACACTGCCGTCGGTTTACAGGGCGGGGTTGGCCTATATCCTTGATGACAATCTGCTCATTACTCTCGAAGCCGAAAAAGACAGTCGCTATAAGCCTTCGATTCGTAGCGGTGTTGAATATAAAATAAATACCATTGCCGCGATAAGAGGAGGCCTGGCCACCAACCCGGCATTGTTTTCTTTTGGATTCGGGCTGTTTCTGGGTAACTTCAGCCTTGATATTTCCACCGTGAAACACGAAGTGTTGGGATACTCACCCAATGTGGCCATCATCTGGCAGTCAAAATAATTTTGAAGGGTTATTCAATGCGAGCCAAAGAATTATACTACACGCACTCTATAATTTTATGCAGGAAAAGGTTTACTGCATGCTGGATACTGTTCTTATTCTTTGCTACAACTTACAGCCTGATGGCCCAGGAGCCAGTGGTTTCGCCCATTGAGACACCCATTGTGCAAGAGGCCCTCGAACAGCAAGCCGAAAACGTTGAAGAGGAATTTGACTATACTGATCTTCTTTCCGAACTGGAGCACCTGGTATACAACCCCATAAAAATAAACATAGCCACCTTCGATCAAATGAAGCAGCTTTTCTTTCTGAACGACATACAGATCACAAACCTGCTGGAATACAGAAACATGTACGGAGAGATTCTTACCCTTTATGAACTGGCATATATTGATGGTATTGACCGGCAGGTGATCAGCATGCTTGAGCCGTTTATCACATTAAGCAAAGAAGGCATTGCACCCAAATCTACACCTATGCAGGTTCTGAAATACGGAAGGAGTCAGTTGTTTCTGAGATACCAACAATCACTCGAGACAAGGAAGGGATTCCTACCCATTGACGATTCATTGCTGGCAATCAATCCAAATCAACGTTTTTTGGGTAGTCCCTACCGGTTTTATACCCGTTATGCCTTCAATTACCGTAATCGCATCCGCTGGGGCATCACC
>JAUXXY010000007.1 GCA_030684735.1 Bacteroidales bacterium
TCTTCAGTTGCTTCAGCCGGAGTTTCGGTTGTTACCTCTTGGTTCAACAATTCATCATTTTTCAGATCATCGCCGACGTTCAATTCGTTCGTCATTCAAAGTTTGCTTTGTGGTTGCTTGCGCAAACCGGGTTAATAATTAGGTTAATTACTTGTTTCTTATTGGTTTATGATGCAATATGGCTTCCAAACCTTTTCTTGAAACAGGGGTGCAAAGGTAGAAAATTATTTCTTACGAAAAAATGCTATGCCAGAAAGGTCAAGGAAGAAGGGGTTTATTTCTTGGAAGATTTATAACCCTTTTGCTTTGCCATATCTTCGAGGCGTTTCTGGAACCCCGACACTTTCACTGGTTTCTTTTGATAGGCAGCTATTTTCGCCCTTATCTTGTCTTCACTTATCGAACGACGGATAAGCCACATCTGTGCGAACGTAAATAGATTGGCGAGCAGGTAATAGTAGCTCAGCCCTGCCGAATAGTTGTTAAAGAATCCCAGGAACATAATGGGCATTAGATACATCATCATTTTCATGCCGGGCATCTGGTTTTGACCAGTGTCCATCATCTTGCTGCTGATGTACGTATAAGCAACCGTTGAGATGGTCATGAGTAGGGTAAACAGGCTCACGTGATCGCCATAAAAGGGGATGTCGAAGGGCAGGTCGAGGATTGAATCGTAAGTGCTGAGGTCATGGGCCCAAAGGAATGATTGCTGCCTTAGTTCGATGGATGAAGGGAAAAAGCGGAACAGAGCAATCAGTATGGGCATTTGGAACACCACTGGAAGACACCCCGACATAGGGTTCACCCCGGCTTTTTTATACAATGCCATCATAGCTTGTTGCTTTTTCATGGCATCGTCTTTATTGGGAAATTTCTTGTTTAATTCCTCTATCTCAGGCTTCAGAACCCGCATTCTGGCCGAAGATGTATATGTTTTATAGGTGAGCGGCGTGAGAACTATCTTAAGTAAGATGGTGAGGATGAGAATAATAATTCCATAATTAAGGTTGAAACCTTCCAGGAAGTTGAAAACAGGGATAACGGCATAACGATTGATTCCATGCATCAGGAAAAAACTCCAACCGAGCGGTATCTGACGCTCAAGATCAAGTTTATAACTACGAAGAATATTATACTTGTTGGGACCCAGGTAGAATTGCATAGGTACCGAAAACTGCTCGGAAGCTTGAAAAGGAATGCTGATATCAGCACGCATGGTCTTCAGGTAGTGATTGTTCAGGATATCGGTTTGGGTAAACGACTTGATCTCGCTGCTAAGAAAATGATCATCAGCAATGAGGGTAGTTGTGAAAAATTGCTGTTTGAATGCGATCCATTTAACCCGAGTCTTTAGCGATTCGGACCCATCCTTGGTTTCTGAAAGTTCACCGGTTTCGTCGCTCAGGTAACGATAGATCACCGTGGAAGTGTTACGCTCCGTCTTCAGGTTTTTTTCCTGCCGCTGCAACTGGTTTTGCCATTCAAGGTTTAGAGCGTTGACATTTGCATCAATGGCAGTGTTCATGCCCGAAAAGTTCAGTGCCAAGCCGGTCATATATTTATTTCCTGGCAACGTATATTTGAATTCAATGAAGCTGTTTTCATTAGGTTTGCCTTCGCTGTTGCTTGTATAAAGGCGCATACCGAAAGATAGCTCGTTTTCGCCTGTAACGTACATTTTGTCCGCTTCGTTTTGTGATTCATCATACCAATAGGGCTGAAAATACAGGTCTTGGGTCCGGATAATCCTGTTGTTCGAAAAAAAGACAAGGTTAAATAACGATGAGTCGGCATTAATCAGTTGCAGTGGAAGGGTGTCAAACGTTTGATACTCTTTTAGTTGGGCCGATACAATTCTTCCCCCTTTCGATGCGATGCCCAATCGCAGTACATCACTTTCAATATAAAAGATAATATTCTCATTTTCAATAGCATGGGAAAAAACGCCATACCTGTCGCGTTGGATCGCTTTTTTGATAAGCGTGTCCTCGATGTCAATATTTTCTGTCTGGATGGTGGCTTTCTGACGGGCCATGGTTATTTCAGCAACTATTTTCAAGGAATCGAGATAGCGTTGATGTACACGGGTCACCGAGTCCTGAACGAGCTTGCTTTTTTCAGTCTCTTCTTTCGATGGGGTCATGAAAAGGCTATAGGCTATGAGCAAGGCAAAGATCAGAACCAGCCCGATGATATTTTCTTTATTCATTTAAAATTATGTTACATGTGAGAAAAAAACAGGCTGCAAAGATAGGATTTTGTTGTAAATGGCTGGAGTAGGGAAATAAAGTATATTTGCAAATAGTTGATAATCAGCCTCTTTGGTTAAACTGCAATGCTGCTTCAACAAAACTTACAAACAATGGATGGGGTTTGGCTACTGTGCTTTGATATTCGGGATGAAACTGAATGCCCACGAACCAGGGGTGATCCTCCAATTCGACGATTTCTATCAGGTTGTCTTTTTCGTAAATCCCGCTGGCAATCATGCCTGCTTGCTCAAATTTCTCCAGGAATCTATTGTTGAATTCATACCTGTGCCGATGACGTTCAGATATTTGTTTTGACTTGTAGATCCGGTGCGCCATGGTTCCTTGTTTGAGGCCGCAGGGATAGGCACCCAAACGCATGGTGCCACCCTTTGCGCAGATGGTTTTTTGTTCATTCATCAGGTCAATCACAGGGAAGGGTGTGTCGGGATCCATTTCTGTACTGTTGGCAGCAGAGAGCTTGAGCACATTACGTGCAAATTCAACCACGGCACATTGCATTCCAAGACAAATTCCAAAAAAAGGAATTTTGTTTTCGCGAGCAAAACGTATGGCCTTTAGTTTTCCTTCAAACCCTCTCTCACCGAACCCCGGGGCTACAAGGATGCCATCAAGACCGCTAAGCTTATCGCTAAACGTTTCATCAGTGATGTCTTCGGCGTTAATCATCCGTAGCTGCACTTGGGAATGGGTAGCAGCGCCGGCATGAACAAACGACTCTATGATTGATTTGTAAGAATCCTTAAGCTCGACATACTTGCCCACCAGGCCGATGCTGACAGTTTTTTCAGGATTTTTATACCTAAAAAGGAAGTCTTCCCATTCCGTCAGGTCCGATTTGGTATCTGCGGGCATATGGGTTTTCTCCAACACCACCTGATCGAGGTTTTCGCTACGCATCAGCAAGGGAACTTCATAAATAGTATCCGCATCAATGGCTTCGATTACTGCATGAGGCAACACATTGCAGAACAAGGCAATCTTGTTACGGATGGCTTCGGTGATATTTCGGGTGGTACGGCATACGATGATGTCGGGTTGCACTCCCGATTCGAGCAGGGTTTTAACTGAGTGCTGGGTGGGCTTGGTCTTCAGTTCGCCGGTTGTAGGCAAATAGGGGATGAGTGTCAGGTGGATTACCAAGCAGGCACTGCCTATTTCCCAGCGCATCTGTCGCACTGCTTCGATGTAAGGCAGCGATTCGATATCACCCACTGTTCCGCCTATCTCGGTAATTACAAAATCATATTTATTTTCGTTGCCAAGAATTTTAATTCGGTTTTTTATTTCATCAGTGATGTGCGGTATAACCTGAACGGTTTCGCCCAGGTAGTCGCCGCGTCTTTCTTTTTCTATCACCGACTGATAGATACGGCCGGTAGTGACATTGTTGGCCTGCGAGGTAGGCACATTCAGAAATCTCTCATAATGTCCAAGGTCAAGATCGGTTTCTGCTCCGTCGTTTGTTACGTAACATTCTCCATGCTCATAAGGGTTCAAGGTGCCTGGGTCAACATTAATATATGGGTCCAATTTCTGGATGGTTACAGAAAAACCTCTCGATTGGAGCAGCTTGGCAAGCGAAGCAGATATGATACCTTTGCCTAGCGAGGATGTAACGCCCCCGGTGACGAAAATGTATTTTGCACGGTTCATAAAAAAGGGATTCACATAAAAGTGCAAATTAATAACTTAATCTGTTTAATTCAAAAATTCGATTATCGAAATCTGAAATTTTGGATTCAAGTTTCAATGCTGAGCCTACCCACTAAAAGTCAGATAGTAAATAATTCCACGCACCCACCTGCCAAAGAGCTACCTTGCGATGGTGGGCAGGAATTACGCAGTTAACCGCAAATCCAATACAATGAATACCAATCGGTTTAATCTTACGAAATCAGAATTAAATATATTTTGGAGTGGATTCAGTGCTCTTAATAAATTTTAATTGGGTGATTTTATATTTCAATACGTTGCTTTCCACCACCACTTGAGGGTTACTTAAAAAATACCGGCGATTTTAGTAATACCTGTAGCTTTTAACTTCAGAAATGTGTTTTGCCAACCGGACCACCTGGCACGCATAACCATATTCGTTATCGTACCAAGCATAGAGCACGATGTTTTTCTTGTCTCCCGAAACCAGGGTGGCAGGGCTATCATAAATGCATGCGCATGAATCGCCGATGCAATCGCTCGAAACCAGTTCGTTGGACGTAGAGTACCTGATTTGTTCGATGAGCCTGCCTTTTAATGATGCATTGCGCATGATTTCGTTCACTTCTTCCATGCTGGTTTCCCTTTCTATTTCTAACATCAAAATGGCCAGCGATACATTGGGGGTAGGAACTCTCACAGCGTTGGCCGTGAGTTTGCCTTTGAGTGATGGAATGGCTTTAACGGCGGCTGATGCAGCACCGGTTTCGGTGATCACCATGTTTAAGGGTGCCGAGCGTCCGCGGCGGCTCTTTTTGTGGTAGTTGTCGAGCAGGTTCTGGTCGTTGGTGTACGAATGAACAGTTTCGATGTGCCCTTTCACAATTCCTAATTCCCGATGAATAACATCAAGCACTGGAACCACTGCATTGGTTGTGCACGAGGCAGCCGAGAATATCTTCTCGCCATCAGGGCCGATTATACAGGTTTCCTGGTTCACACCGTAAACAATATTGGGTATGTCGCCTTTGCCAGGGGCTGTCAGTAATACCATGTCCACACCCTGCGCTTTCAGATGGCGGCTTAGGCTGGCACGGTCGCGCACAATTCCCGTGTTGTCAATCAGCAGCGCATTTTTAATGCCATAGGTTTCGTAATTCACCTCTTCGGGATTGGAAGCTGAAATCATGTGAACCGTTTGGCCATTGATGAATAAGGTACTGTCATCCACATTTTCTAAGGCGATGCCGGTGAAAACACCATGTACTGAATCTTTGCGCAGCAGGGAAGCACGCTTACGGATTTCTTCATCCGAATTTCCGCGCGTAACGATGGCCCTAAGCCTCAGTTGTGATCCTTTTCCAGCACCATGTATGAGTTCGCGCGCCAGCAGGCGGCCAACCCTCCCAAATCCATAAAGGATTACATCTTTGGTTTTTGTGCTGCGCGGCGCTACGCTGATGATATGTGCTAATTTGTTCTTTAAGAAAGCCTTAACATCATGGCCAACATGGTCTTTCTCTTCTACCCATTCCCTGTTGAGGCGGCCGATGTCAATGCGGGCAGGAGCTATGTCGAGCTCAAGCATGCCTTGGGCAATAAGTAAGGAATCCTGAATGGTAAGCTTCTTCATGATGATGTTTTCGGCATACGAGTGCTTGTGCAGGATCGAGTTTGCACCGCGGTCGAGCAACTGACGACGCAGAAAAATCAGTTCAATGTCCTTGTCGTACCATAACTTGCCAAGTACATCAATAAATGAGTTGGCAGCTTTCTGATCGTTAATCCATTGTTCAAGGGTTGAGTGATAGTGGTCGGTATGGTGTTGTCCTTTATTGTCAGGGTTGTCCATAAAGCTGATATTTAGGGATTTGTTACTTTCTGTCCGATGGATTTACGACTGAGTCAATTCGAAAAAACACCATTCATCCTGCCATAAAATCCGGGTAAAAATACAGAAAGTTATTGGAAAGCAGAAACCCGATTATATCAATAAGGTGTCATCGCTTCTGCTGCCCAGCGAATACAATATGAATTGCCTCAATAGCATCTTGTGTGTCTTGGAGTAGGGAAAACAAAAAAAGTCATTTCAGAAACGAAATGACTTTTATATAACTCAATATCAGCGACCTACTGGCCGAGATAGGATTTTAGCAGACGGTTGCGCGACGATTGTTTGAGCCGGCGGATGGCGCGCTCTTTGATCTGCCTCACGCGTTCGCGTGTAAGGTTAAACTTAGCCCCGATTTCTTCAAGCGTAAAGCCATAATTCATTCCAATACCATAGAACAAGTAGAGTACTTGGCGTTCGCGGTCGGAAAGGGTTGATAACGAGCGTTCAATCTCTTTGAAAAGTGATTCCCTGATCAGGCTGTCATCGGTGCTGGGGTTGTCGTCATTCACATAAACGTCAATATATTTGGTATCGTTGTCTTCCTTCAGGGGCGCATCCATGGAGATATAACGGGTAGAGATTTTCAGTGCAGCATCAATCTTATGCTGCGGGACGTCCAAGGCTTCGGCAATTTCGAAAGCCGAGGGAGGCCTTTCAAAAATCTGTTCGAGTTTGCTCGATGCTTTTTTTATCCTGTTAAGTGATCCAACCTGGTTAAGTGGCAAACGTACGATTCTTGCCTGCTCGGCTAGCGCCTGCAATACGGATTGGCGTATCCACCAAACAGCATAGGAGATAAACTTAAACCCACGCGTTTCGTCGAAGCGCTGCGCAGCTTTGATCAGTCCTACGTTTCCTTCATTAATCAAATCCGGAAGACTAAGCCCCTGGTTTTGATATTGTTTTGCCACCGATACTACGAACCTTAGGTTGGCTTTAACAAGTTTTTCAAGCGCGCGATGATCACCGGCCTTGATACGTTGGGCGAGCTGAACTTCTTCATCGGCCGAAATCAATTCCTCCCGGCCAATCTCCTGCAAATACTTGTCGAGCGATGCCGTTTCACGGTTGGTAATTGATTTAGTTATTTTGAGTTGCCTCATTTATTCTGATTCTTATGATTTTCAATATTCCGCTGCATCCTTTGCAGCGAACTGCGGGTTGTTTATCTGAGCTTCTGCTCAACAGGTGGGTATATTCAAATCGTTTTTATGCGTTGCTTTAAAATGCCACAATAATTATTCCAGTTTATCCGCTAAAGTCCAAATCCGTAATATGCTTTCATGCGATTGGGGTAAATACCTTCCAGTAGTACGCCGCCTTTCTTATTGTTCAGTATCTTCTCAACATCTGCTATCGAGGCAACAACCTTACCGTCAATTTTAGTAATAATAAAACCTTCGCGAACACCGGCATCAGCAAGCGCACCTGCACCTAACCTGGTAATTTGGACACCACTGGCAATGCCAAGTTGTTCTTTGGTTTTTTCGGAAACTTCCTCGAAACTTGCTCCAAGCAAGCTGCTAATGTTGCGCTCCTCTTTCTTTACGATGTTGGTTTGGCCATCGCGGTTTCTGAGCGTTACCAGTGATGTTTGCTCTTTGTTTTTGCGTTTCGTCACCAAGCTAACTTTTTCGCCTGGTCTGTGCTGACCAATTGCCTCGAGCAACTCGCTGGTGGTGTTCACTGGTACATTCTGAACCGAAAGGATGATATCACCTTCCTTAATTCCGGCTTCTTTGGCAGCCCCGTTATCCGAAATACTGGCAATGTAAACACCCTTCATTTCGTCAATGCCTTCATCAGCAGCAAGTTTGCTGTCAATTTCACGGATACTGACACCGAGGAAGGC
>JAUXXY010000009.1 GCA_030684735.1 Bacteroidales bacterium
GTGAAGTAACATTGATTGACGAGGTTCATCAGGTAGAAAAACCTTATCGTATTTACATGAATAACATATTGAAATACAGGGGATACAGGTTTTTTCAATCTTCCTATGATCAGGACGAATTGGGTACTATACTGTCAGTTAACTATGACTCAGTCGGTACCGCAGTAACATATTTCGGATACTTTATTATGACTATGGGTATGATCTTCACTTTTTTCAGCCGCAGTTCACGTTTCAGAAGGCTGGTACGGTCTTCGGCAAAATTGCGGCTTAAACGCGAACAAATATTTGCCCCACTCCTAATTTTAGGCCTGTTTCTTTCGGTTACACAATTAAGTGCCCAAACTTCCGCAAATGTTGTTTCAAAGGAGCATGCCCGCGAATTTGGTAAGCTTCAGGTCCAGAATATTGATGGAAGGATTGAGCCTGTAAATACCCTGGCTTCGGAATTTTTAAGAAAAGTGGCCAAAAAAAACAGCTATGAAGGGCTTACACCCGTTCAGTTATTTCTCGAAATGACCATTGAGCCTAAGGCCTGGTTGAGCGCTCCACTGATCAAGGTTTCCCATCCTGATATGAAAAAGTTGTTGGGCGTAGGTGGCGATTTTGCTTCATTGCACAACTTTTTTGGATCCAACCACGATAACAGTTATAAGCTGGGCACGTTGGTGGAACAAACTTTTGAGAAAAAACCGGTTCAGCGAACAAAATTCGACAAGGAAATTATAACTGTGGATGAGCGGGTAAACCTCCTTTATCAGATGTTAAACGGAACCCTCCTGAGAGTTTTTCCGGCTCCAGGCGATGACAATCAGAAGTGGGCTGATCTGACCGGAATATTGATGCAGGACGACCATACCATGTCTGACTTTGCATCTTCGACTATGCGTGGTTATTCCACAGCGTTAATAACAGCCAGACAAACGGCTGATTACTCTGCCGCTTTAGAATACCTGAACCAACTTAAGTCAAAACAAGCAGATTTGGGAGCGGCAATTTATCCGTCTTCCTTTAAAACGGCACTTGAAGTTTTTTATATCAATTTCAATCTTTACAGCAAGCTTTCAAAGTTTTATGTACTCGCTGGTTTAATCTTGCTCGTGTTGCATATTCTTGTGCTGTTAAAACCTACGCTTAAGGTAAAGACATTTACCAAAACGGGGTTTTGGGTTGTGATGGCCTTGTTTTTGGTTCACACCGCAGGGCTAGGGATTCGTTGGTATATTTCGGGGCATGCACCATGGAGCAATGGTTATGAAACCCTTTTATATATCAGTTGGTCAACGTGTCTTGCGGGGTTGATTTTTGCAAAACGCTCACCAATCACCTTGTCCGTAACTGCAATCCTCTCAGCGATAACACTGTTTGTGGCCGGGATGAGTTGGATGAATCCGGAACTCACCAACCTGGTTCCCGTGCTGAAATCATTTTGGCTGATCATACATGTTGCAATTATCACAGCCAGCTATGGTTTCCTCGGAATGACTGCATTGCTGGGCCTTGTAAACCTAATGGTGATGATCATACGAAACCCGCTCAACAGCACCCGTATTAACCTCACCATCAAAGAGTTGGGATTTATAATCGAGATTGCCCTTATTGTTGGTTTGTTTTTATTAACCATCGGTTCTTTTCTGGGAGGTGTATGGGCCAACGAGTCTTGGGGTCGCTATTGGGGATGGGATCCGAAAGAAACCTGGGCCATGGTCACTATCCTCGTATATGCATTTATAGTTCACACGCACAAAATACCGGGTTTCAGGGGTTCATTTGCGCTGAGTGCTTTTGCTCTAATTGGTTTTTCGTCAGTGTTGATGACATTTTTTGGCGTGAACTATTATCTCTCGGGCCTCCACTCCTATGCCCAGGGCGATCCCCCTCCTGTTCCGGCGGGAGTTTATATTACTGCGGTGATGGTTTTGTTTATCGTGGCAATGGCATATCTGTCGCAACGAAACCAGCAACGCACGGGCATAGAAATGTTAAATGGCGAAGATTAAGAGAGAAATTGAAAGCCGCTTAAATGAACAACCCAACTAGCGCTGGTGCTGGCTAAAGAGGCGAACCGCATAAAAATTTCAGGAATTAGATTGTGAATTTATTAAAAAGCTGTAATTTTGCAGCCCGAAATAAATTCCTCCTTAGCTCAGTTGGTTAGAGCATCTGACTGTTAATCAGAGGGTCGCTGGTTCAAGTCCAGCAGGGGGAGCAAACAAGGGAGGTCTAGATGGCCTCTTTTTTTATGTATTACATCTACATCCTAAAATCGGAATCTGCAGGGAGTTATTACGTTGGCCACACCGACGACCCTGTCCGGCGTTTGGCTGAGCACAACCATAGCGTACATCTTACTTTTACTTCTAAATATCGTCCCTGGATTATGGTTGCACTTTTTGAGTGCTCCGAAGATAGAAGAACTGCCCAAAAACTTGAAAACTTCATTAAACACCAGAAAAGTAAATCGTTTCTGGAGAAAATGATCCATAGCGAAAAGTTCTCCGGAATATTAGCTCAGTTGGCTAAAGTCCCGAGAGCATAGCGATTCGGGGTTAATCAGAGGGTCGTCCCGAGAGCGTAGCGACAATGTCCCGAGAATCCCGCACGTGCGAGATGATTCGGGATTCGGGATCCAGCAGGGGGAGCAAACAAGGGAGGCCTAGATGGCCTCTTTTTTTGGTTCTACCACGAATTTACTGGAAATAGCGTATCTAATAGCTGGAAGACGGAAGTCGGAAGACCGAAGTAAATGCGATCGAGAAGTAATTACCATGATGTATAGAATCTATTCTGAAAAGAAACTAAAGAAGTTTAATTTACTGACAAAGAACTATATAGATAGAAGAAAGAAGGTTATGTTGGGAATCTCCCGACTTCCGACTTCGGACTTATAGCTGCATTAGAGTCTCACTCAAATTATGGTAGAGCCTTTTTATTAAAGTAATAGATGTTTTCTTTTATCCAATGAATATAAGATTCTTCTGTTCTGTGGCTGTAATGACGTAATTCTATTTGGTCGTGAACCAGCTCTAACAATTTTTTTGGCTGTTGTATCATTGTTTCATTTTTTTACTTAATTTAGCTGTATAAATTTACAGAAAAATATGTTTGACAGTGTTTGCATAGCATATTTTTTATATAATAATTTGGAAATCAATTATTAAACAAAAGCCTAACGAGTGATAGACTGCAAAATTGCAGTCTATTTAGTAGTTAGACTCATGGAATAGAAGGAGGTATTACATGGGATCACTCTACTTGAACCGACTTTCGGGAGGGGAGCGAGAGTCACTGATCGAGAAACTCCACCAGTCACAGAAAGGTTTCTGCTTCATCTGTGAGGAAGCAATAGACCTTATCTTGCACAAAGACGCCATTGACATTGACCATGTCGTTCCAATAACAGTTGGGGGAAAAGACGATCCTGTCAACTTTGCCCTGGCTCACTCCAGTTGTAATCGGTCTAAGCAGGCTTCAAATCTCGAAGTGTCCAGGATCCTACGCCGGTTTGGCAAGTTAAAGGAGAAGACCGGACTGGAGAATCGCAACCCGAACCTAGATGATGTGCTATGCCTTTATGGTGGATCCAAGTATGAGATGTCTTTGAGCGTGGAGGACGAATTAATAAAGGTGTCTCTATCCGAAATGGGTCGAAATGCAGTCTTTACTTCCTCCCTGTATGCAGATGATCTCAGCGGATTCACATACTTTTTTGCAAAGCTCCCGATTGAATACTTACATCACGACGAGAAGATAAATCCCCGATCCATCGGTCAGAATATCTCCAAGTTGATCGAAGAGTTTTACCAGAAGCGCCCGCAGCTTCATGTATCACTTGGTTGGATAACCCTGCCAGATAACGGTAAGTGTCGAGTACGCATTTTTGATGGACAACACAAGGCGGCTGCTCAAGTGCTTCTTGGTGTCAAAGAATTGCCTGTCAGAATTTTCGTGAACCCAGATGCGGATACCCTCCTTACAACGAATACAAATGCCGGAACCACCCTGCGGCAAGTGGCTTTCGACAAGTCTGTTCAGCGACGTCTTGGTAGTGCTTTATATGGCGACAGAGTTGACCGTTACAAGGGAGAATTGGGACTGTCGGAAGACGATTTCAGTTTCTCTGAACGAGACCTGGTCAAGTTCTTCAAGGGCGAGTCCCGTGAGATGAAGAAGTACATCCTTGATGATGTGAGGAATAGCATAACTCACAATCCGGAAAACAAGCTAAAGGATTACATTGATTTTGGAGGAAGAGGGAAAGAGAAACCCTTGTCCTATTCATCAATCGAGAAAACCTTTTACTCGTTCTTCATATACCAAGAGGTGCTTGATACGTCCATAAATTACCAACTTGAAAGTGGTGAAAATCCGCGGGAGCTTGAGAAACAGCAAATTTTGGAACTCATAAACGTAATTGCTGAAGAAATCTATATGGGAAAATTCGACAGCGACATAGGAACATACAGAATTGAGAACCGCCTACAGGCGGGAGAATCATTGCCACTGGATCATGTCCGAGCATTTCGCATGAGCAAAGAAGAGATTCTGTGGAACTGGCTGAAGTATATATCGCAGATTATCCGCAACTATTTCATCATGCAGGGTATCCCGATAGATGAAAACAAGTTGTTTCAGTACAAATTTCCTCTGCCACTGTGGGAGCGACTACGCATGTTCGTTCGCAATTTCCGCAATCTTCCCCTGTGGTCAAACATTGCTCTTTCCTCTACTGTTTTTGGTGGAAAGCAAAACTATGATTTTTGGCAGTATGTCTTTGAGAAGGGCAAGACACAACAGGGACAACAGGTTTTGCCAGAGCCGATCAACTTGATGAAGATGATTTGAGCCCAAGAAGAAATGAAAAAGATGGCGGTGTGGAGCCTTTGTCTAACCAGTCGCTACAGCCGACCACGCTATCGCTCGGCGGCTTAGCTCAATCGTTAGGCTACATGAATTAGTAACAATATTTATAGGAGAAGGAACTATGGGGACAAAAATGACTATGATTTACTGGAAAGGTGAGAAATTTTGGCTTGGGAAGCTTCTTGAGCATCCAGAAATCATGACACAGGGGAAAACTCTTGAGGAATTGGAGGAAAATATTAAGGATGCATATCTCTTGATGGCTATGGATGAGGTTCCAGAAGAACATCAAGTGAAAGAAATTGCTATATGAAGCGGAAAGAATTTGTCCGTCAACTCGTAAAAGATGGCTGTGTTTTTTTGAGACCAGGAGCTAATCACGACCTTTACATGAATCCTGTTACTGGCAAGAAACAACCTGTTCCAAGGCACACAGAGATTGATAACAGTTTAGCAAAACATATCAGAAAATATTTGGGGTTGAAGTAGCCTTCTTCTAAGTAAGGGAAATTGCAGGAATTGTTGGGTCAAACCTAGAATATACATTTTACAAACAAAGCCTAACCATTCATTCGGGCCGACCGCTTTACAGCGGCGGCTGAATTCAGTCGTTAGGCGCAGTTTTCACACGAACCATTCAAGAGAAAGGAGATTTAGCATGAACCGCAAAACACTGTTCGCACTCATCGTTGTCCCGCTACTCGTCGGGCTACTCCTGTACGCATTCTGTGGCCTCGGGCACCTTCTCGGGAGTGCATTGGGGATCCCTGCCAGGCTTGGTCTGCCGCTGGCGTTCCGGTTCACAGGCCTCCTTGCGCTGGCTGTCGGGTTCGGCATACTTGCCTGGCTCTTTAAGCATCGCAGTCCATTCGATGTCATCGTCTCGACTTACATCACGCTGACCAAGAGCCTGACCAAGGTGGGTCTCGACGAGCACGCAGTCAGATCAGAGCATCTCGTCATCACCGGTCCGCATCGCTTCGTCCGGCACCCCCTTTACTCGGCGGTAATCATTCTCGTCGCAGGTTGGTGGCTTGTCTTGGACTACACCTTCCTGCTCTTCTGCGTCGGTTTTCTCACTGTGTGGTTCAACCTCGTCGTCGCACCGTTCGAGGAGCGAGAACTGCGAGCTCTCTTCGGCGCCCAGTATGAGGCCTACGCACGGGCAACCCCACGCTTCCTTCCTTCGATCCGACGGCGTGGGAATGCGATTACCGACAAATGATGAGTTCTACGGATCTCCCCCAAGACGACGCACTCGCACCGCCCCTGCAATACCTAACAACTCGCTGCAGACCCGGCTGGCGTGCGGAAACGCAGGCGTGCCTTGCCCGCCGGAATGCGCGAGAATGGGTGGGCCGTTGCTTGAGCCGCCGGGCAGCTGAGCTCGGGGCCGTTAATACTGAAATTATTACTGTCTTTTATTCATGGCA
>JAUXXY010000024.1 GCA_030684735.1 Bacteroidales bacterium
ATGAAGAGGAACAGGGAGCGGGCGACCAAGGTATGATGTTTGGCTATGCCACACGGGAGATGGAGAATTACATGCCCCTGACCATTGAACTGGCACATGTACTGATGCAGGAGTTGGCTGCCATCCGTCACGAAGGCAAGCAGATGACTTACCTTCGCCCCGACAGTAAATCGCAGGTTACGGTGGAATATGACGATGACGGAGAAGCCCGCCGCCTCGATACGATTGTGATTTCCACACAACATGATCCCTTTGACAATGACAAGATCATGCGCCAGACGATCGAAAATGACATACACAACATATTGATTCCAAGGGTATTGAAAGTAAGCACCCTTCCCGAAAAGGTGAAACGACTTTTTGACTACGATTTTCGCCTTTTGGTTAACCCGACCGGAAAATTTGTCATTGGTGGCCCTCATGGCGACACCGGTTTAACCGGCCGAAAAATCATCGTTGATACCTATGGCGGCCATGGTGCTCATGGTGGAGGTGCTTTTAGCGGAAAAGATGCTTCGAAGGTGGACCGCTCGGCTGCTTATGCTACCCGGCATATTGCCAAAAACATGGTTGCTGCCGGCATAGCCGACAAGGTATTGGTGCAGATAGCCTACGCCATTGGAGTGGCCGAACCCGTCGGGTTATTTGTGAACACCTATGGAACATCCAAACTTAAACACAATACTGGTAAAACAGTGAGCGATGGCGAGATTGCCACTATCGTGAAACAATTGTTCGATCTTCGCCCCTTTGCCATTATCAAACGATTTGGATTGAAAAATCCAATTTTCCTGCCCACCGCCACCTACGGCCATTTTGGGCGCGACCCCTATGTCAGTGAAGTAGAGGTTTGCTATAACCCTGATACACTTCAACCCCGTGGCAATGGCAATGAATGTCAAAAGTCGAAAAAAACAGTAGAATTTTTCGCCTGGGAAAAACTGGATATGGTTGAGGAGTTGAGAAAAGCCTTTGGGTTATAAAACCATCACCGTTTTCTTCTCAAAAACACCTTGCCCGAAGAAAGTTCAGCGCAGGGTTGTTTGTTTCAACTATTTTGATTATCCGAATGATTCGATGCTCTTGCGAATAATGCCGACAGCTTCGCGCAGTTGTTTTTCGGTAATCACCAATGGGGGTGCAAAACGTATGATGTGCCGGTGGGTAGGTTTAGCAAGCAAACCGTTGTCTTTCATCCGGATGCATACATCCCAGGCTTCAGAGCCGTTTTCAGGTTTGATTACGATTGCATTGAGCAGACCTTTGCCCCGGACGATCTGTACCATGTTGGATGCTATATTTTTACATTCCTCGCGGAACAACTTACCAAGATATTCTGCACGTTCAGCAAGTTTTTCATCCCGCACCACTTCCAGGGCTGCGATGCCTACCTTGGCTGCAATGGGATTACCCCCAAAGGTGGAACCATGCTGGCCGGGTTTGAAGCAAAGCATAATATCATCATTGGCCAACACGGCTGAAACAGGATAAACACCACCCGACAAGGCTTTGCCAAGTATGAGGATATCGGGTTTTACATTTTCGTGATCGCAGGCCAGCATACGGCCGGTGCGGGCGATTCCGGTTTGCACCTCATCAGCAATAAACAGTACATTCTTCTGCTTGCACAAGGCGCTGCATTTGCTTAGGTAGCCTTCGTCGGGTACGAAAACACCCGCTTCGCCCTGAATGGGCTCGACCATGAAACCGGCCACGGTTGGATCTTCCAGCGCTTTTTCAAGAGCGCTTACATCATTGTAAGGTATAATGATAAATCCAGGCGTATAAGGTCCAAAATTCTTCTTTGCATCCGGATCGGTTGACATGCTAATGATGGTAGTGGTACGACCATGGAAATTTCCTTCGCATACCACGATTTTGGCCTGGTTTTCGGGAATGCCTTTTTTTTCGTAAGCCCATTTGCGGCATAGCTTGATGGCGGTTTCAACACCTTCGGCACCGGTATTCATGGGTAATAACTTATCGAACCCAAAAAACTCAGCCGCAAATTTTTCGAATGAACCGAGCGAATCATTGTAGAACGCACGCGATGTAAGGGTTAGGGTGCGGGCCTGTTCAACCAATGCTTCGACGATTTTGGGATTGCAATGCCCTTGGTTCACAGCCGAATAGGCCGACAGGAAGTCAAAATATCGCTTTCCTTCAACATCCCACATAAAAGGGCCTTCACCTTTGGCAAGAACAACAGGCAGGGGGTGATAGTTGTGCGCACCATACTTGTCCTCGAGGTCCATTGCTTGCTGCGAGGCAGTGATCTTTGTCATAAAAAGTTGTTTTTTAATATGTTAATAGGTCTTTCTTTCTGGCTGCAAAATTATCACTAAAAGACCATCACCTTTTCAGTTTGCGACCATGAGGCTGTATAAAGCCTTACCAGGTAAACACCGGGGTCAAGTCGTGATGATGAATCGAACTGAAACTCATGTGTGCCATAGCTGTATCTGCCTTCGGCAATTGTACTTGCTCTGCGGCCAGCAAGATCGAGCAATTCGAGTTGCAAATTTTCGGGCTTGGCAAGGTGAACGATTACGTGATGACTCAGGCCATCGTTGCTTCGCAACACCATCATTGCCGCAGGTTTATTTAATTCGCCCGGCTCAAAAATGCCAGTGGCTATGTCGGGCTTGGGCAGGCGCTTGTTGGTATATATCCTGTATTCGCCCGGCATCAGTAGTATGGCGGCGTTTATATCAGTAACATTTATTGAATCGCCCAGGAAATAATTGTACCACCAACCGGTGTGATGAAATTCAGGTGTAATATTTCCGATTTGAACGGCAAAATTGCCCAAGATCACCACATTCATGCTTGTATGAGTAAGTTTTATTCGTTTGGAAGGTGTTGATAATGAAAGGCTGAAATCGCTGGTACGAAAAGCATCCCTACTGGTTTTGAGCTTAATAAGAGCCGAGCTCATATTGTAAAGGTATTTGCGGCGATAATCGCTGTAATAATCCCAGCGAACGGGTTTAGCCCCTAGCCTTCCATTATAATCAATGCTGTAATCATAGCCTAATTCTCCGAACTGCCAGATCATTTTAGGGCCAGGGATGGTGTGGAAAAATGCAGCTGCCAGTTCCATGCGTTTGAGGGCAATGGTCAGGTCTTTTATGTCATGCGCAGCATTGGATGTGTTTCCGCTTGACAAATTATAGTACATCTGCCTTTCTTCATCATGGCTTTCCATATACCCTACCAGGTGGGGAACATTCCAGTTGCGTTGCATATACGAGATTCCGTTGAAATTTGAACTCGGGTTTGATGCCCTGATGGCATCGCGGTAGGCACCGTTCATATTTCCCCACAGCATCATGCCGTATTCAGCCAGCTCTTTTTCTTCGCTATTTTCAGCAAAATGCTCAAGAATAATATATGCATTCGGTTTAACTACTTTTATTTTATCAGCCATTCGCTTTAGAAGATTAATCCTGACTAAGTCGTAGTTAGAGCCGGTATTACCTGTTTGAAAATTGGTGAACCCTTTGGTAAAGTCGAACCGGAATCCATCAACCTTGAATTCGGTAAGCCAGAAAGCATTTACTCGGTCAATAAATTCCTGTGTATAAAGGCTTTGGTGGTTAAAATCGTATCCCCAGCAAAATGGTTCGTGTGGGCAAATTTGGCTATACCATGGATTTTGTGCTGTTGGCTGCCCCCATTGACCGGCATTGGGATTAAAATACATCTGCACCATGGGCGAAAGACCATAAGAGTGATTGAGCACCATATCAACGATCACGGCTATTCCGCGTTTGTGACACTCATCAATGAAGCGTTGATAATCCTGCTTGCGTCCATAAGCTTTGTCGGTAGCAAAATAGAATGACGTGTTATAGCCCCACGAATCGTTGCCTTCGAATTCATTGATGGGCATCAGTTCAATGGCATTGACACCCAGTTTCTGAAGGTAATTGAGTGTATCAATCATGGTTTTTATAGCGCGTGTGGCCACAAAATCGCGGATATGTAATTCATAAATCACCAGGTCGGTAACGGCAGGAGCTGTGAAGGTGCCAATTTCCCAGTTGTAGGGTGTTTGGGCTGTCTGCAGCACGCTGGCTACTCCACTTGTTCGTCCGGCAGGGTATGAAATCAAACCGGGGTAATTTGTAGCCGGAATATATTGATCATTCCAAGGGTCGCTGACTTTTTCGCAATAAGGGTCGGCCAGTCGAAGCTGACCATCAATGAGGTATTGGTAAATATATTCAGTACCTGGTACCAGGTTGTCGAGTGTTATCCAATAGTGCTTTCCATCGGGCGTTCGATTCATATAATACATCTCGCCAATCGCCCAGTTGTTGAAATCGCCGATTAAAAATACGAACTGCTTAAGCGCCGGTGGGTCGTGCAGGACAAGTGTTACAGTGGTTTGGTTGATGTAGTTGATCCCGTTTTTAGCTCCTGATGGCAATACGGCGATCGGTACTGCGCCCCGCACAAAAAAGCTGATGGAATCGGTGCGGGTTTGAACTTGGTTTTTTGCTGTGATATATAGCTTTTGGTTCCCATATGCTGTGGTCGTAAACTGGTAGTTCAACTGGTTGCCTGCAACAGCAGCAAGTACCTGGCTGTTATAGTAAAGGAACATGCTGTCGGCCTGATTGGAAGCGGCATTTACTGCGAACTGGTCGCCCTGGAGGTATATGCTGTTATTGGCAGGCGAGGTGATCATGATGTTCAGGCCGGGAGCATATACATCTACGAACAAGTCTTCGGTTTGCGGTGAATTTGTTGATGCACGGAAAACGAATGCCATCTGTACGATCACCTTATCAGCCGGAACATTATAGAATTGCCTGATGCCAGGTGTGATTGTCAGCTGATAGATGTTGGTTGCTATGCGGGTTAAGCGAGGTTGGATGGTGTTATTGCCCCAACTGCCAATCACATACTGCCAGCTCGTATTGCCCTGAACTTTAACACCGGTGTGTGCATAAACATCTCCGGTATAACCTGCCAAAGCTCCGGAGCCTTTTGTAGCATCAAACGTGATCACCACTACACCGGCATCGGTGGGGAAAAGCGGATTTGTAGTGATGACTTGTGCGCTGATACTTCCAGCAAATAAAAGCGCAAATATTATCCAGATAGCTATGAGTACTTTGTTGGTTTTCATGTGATCAAGAATTATAAATAAAAAAATGATGCTCAAAGGTATCATTTTTATATGAAACAGCAAATGGCGGGAACAAAAAACATGACATGTGAGCTGGTCAATCGCCAAAACAAATTCCCACACCCCGTGCGGTTTTCATCAATGCGGTGTCGGGAGTTACAAGATTAGGCTGCTGAACAGCCTCTTCAAGGGTAACGCTGGTGATATATGGATGTTGATAGGAAACCATACGTCCGTATTCTTTAGCCAGAACCATTTCAAATGCTTTGACACCAAATTGAGTGGCCAGTACCCGATCGTAGGCAATGGGGACCCCTCCCCGTTGCAGGTGGCCCAACACGGTCGCCCGCATCTCATGCTCGCACCCTGCATTTTTTAGGTCTTCCATAAGTTTGTAAGCTACCCCGCCCAGCCGTAAGTGTTTATACCCTATGGAATCAGAGGGGGTGCCTGTAGTATGACCACCGACGGGGTATGCACCCTCAGCCACGATGATATTAACAAATCCACGGTCTTTAACAAAACGGGAATTGACTTTATCCAGCACCTTGTTTATATCGAATGGAATCTCGGGGATCAAACAAATTTCAGCCCCACCGGCAACCGCTGCATTCAATGCGATCCAGCCTGCATTGCGCCCCATCACTTCGAGTATGAATACCCGGTTATGGCTGGCAGCAGTAGTAACAAGTTTGTCCACCGCTTCTGTAGCAATCTGTACCGCCGGTTGAAAGCCAAAGGTGGAATCGGTGGCCGAGAGGTCGTTATCAATGGTTTTGGGAACCCCTATAATATTAAGGCCCTGTTGACTCAAAACGTTGGAGATTCGTTGTGAACCATCACCACCAATATTGATAACCGCCTCAATACCAAGAATTTCAATTTTACGTATCATCTCCTCTGAGCGATCAACGGTAATCCAGGTTCCGTCGTGTTGTTTTACAGGCCAGGCAAATGGCCCTCCTTTGTTGGTGGTTTGAATAATGGTGCCTCCCTGGTAGTGGATACCCGATACGGCTTTTTCGTCGAGTATCATGATTTCGGTCGGCTCGCGTAGTATGCCGTTAAAGGCTTCGATACTGCCCATAACCTCCCAACCTTTTTCTTGCGAGGCTCTTTTTACAATGGCCCTGATCACAGCATTCAAACCGGGGCAATCGCCACCACCGGTAACTATCAACACTCTTTTCATAGAATTGGTTCAGTTTTCAAAACTGGCAAAATTAAGGAAACTAAGTTGATCATGATCATGAAGTTGCAGAGATTAAACACAAGGGGCATTGCAGCTTGGCTGCAATGCCCCTGAAATAATGAAACTACTCCGCTAACCGCCAAAAATTAACTACTGCTTAATCAATCGCTGATAGGTGCGTTCAGTTGTATTTCGTGCAGATATAACATAGATGCCAACGGGCAGATGAGAAAGGTCGAGAACGTGGTTCATATATGAACCTGTGATTTCCAGATGATTGTTAATCAACACCTTACCAAGCATATCGCTTACCACCACGTTTACATCCGGTTGGCTAAAGCCAGCCAGTGAGAGGTTGAAAAGACCGCTGCCGGGATTTGGATAAATCTTCAGGGAAGGATTTATCTGCGCTGTTTCTTCAACACCCACCGGCATGAGGATTTCAAAATCATCAATGGCCATATCGCTGTTTGTTCCGTTGCCAGTAATACCTCTGAAGCGGAAAGTTACGACCCTGGCAGGAATGTTGCTTATTACCATTTCGTGCCATTCATTGCCGTGATTACCAATGATTGGGTTAATAACATCGCGCAGTATGTTGCCGTCAACCAAAGCATCCACGTGCAGTCGCCCCATATCCGCTCCATAGAAATGATACCAGAACCTGATGGTCGTATTGGGGCGGGTTGTGAGATCAAAACAAGGAGAGATCATGATTGCTTCTCGGTTGTAGCACAAGCCTGTTGGTTCAAGGTAGAGATAATTTCCGCTGATTGTTCCGGTGGTGTGGTCAAATGGTGGGCCAGTGCCGCTTGTAGGCGTACTTCCTCCAAAAGTGCGCCAGTCAATGTAGTCTTCTGTAGTGTTTGTGAGGTTGATCCATCCATCCGCAAGTGTACAACTGATGCTTTGGCAAGTGGAAGTTGATGCGCATCGAGTAAAATTATCAAAATTCTGAATATAGCTTACTGGTTTAATCAGCGTACTTTCAATCACCCTTACTTGCTTGGTAATGGTATCATTGACGCGGTTTCCATCCTGGGGATGCGAAACCCAGGCTTTGATGGCATACGAACCCGGCTGCGATAGATCATAGGTTCCGGCAAAGGTTGCCAGGTAGCTGCTGTCAGGCATTAATGTAACGGCCAACGGTTCAACAACCGGTAAACCGCTATTTATTTTATATCCCACAGATAGATCGGTAATTGCATTGCCAGAATTATTACGAAAAAGAAAACTGATTCCAAAATTGTTTATCTCGTTACAGGTCTGAAAAACTGTCCATTCTGCACTGGGAACGTTCTCTGCAACCAGGTCAACCGCATTGCAGTTGGAGACTCCGGCAGCTCTCATAACGGCCAGGGTTCGGCGGCTCACCGCTCCGTTTTCATGAATGGCTTGCACTGCCACCCATTTCTCACCTTGTCCGGTACCGGTAAATATGTAAGATGTTTTGGTGGTATAGGCTATGGAATCCATGTATTTTTCGCCGAGCATGCGTACAATATACCCGGTAGCGCCATAAACCCCGTCCCATTTTATTCTGAAAGCATCAGCACAAGCCCAATCCACCGTAAGGTTGGCAGGCAACGGCACAACATTGAAAGGATGTGTAGTTATGGTTTCTTGTTCGCCGCGTTTCAACCGAAGCAGGAACTTGCCTAAAAGGCCTGCAGGCATGGTCCAGGTGAAGTAGCGTTGATCGGCGGGAATACTATTTGAAAGAGTAGTCCAGTTATTGCCACCGTCGGAAGAATAGGCAAGGCTGAACAATTCAAGGCCACCCAAGGCATCCCAGCGGATGGTCTCTGTTTCGCCGGGCACGAACGATTCGCCGCCAAGGGGATAAGTAAGGGCTATTTCGGGGGTCACAAAATCCCAGGTGATGAAGTATTTCTGATAAGCTTGTGGAACAAGTTGGCCTGTTACCTGTACACAATAAGTTCCCGCCAAGGGGTTATCAATAGTTACCTGCTCCACGTTGTTGATGCTGTCAACTCCACGGGTGGCGATTGCATTGAGGGTGGTGGCATTGGGCCTGTGGTCAAGGATCCAGGGAAGAAATTCATTGGACTCTGAATCGGTCACTTTCAAGTTTAGGTTATTGACCAATGCTTGAGTTGTTCCTGGAATCCCCTCAAAGTCGGTCCAATACAACATAAGCTTAAGTTGCTTAAGATTTCCGGGTACAACAATTGTATGAATGATGGTTTGTTCCTGGTCAATTTCGGCACTGTCGTACCGTTTGTTTTCGAGCGTAAGCAAGGCCCTGTAAGCATTGATACGCCCGAAGCCAAAGCGAAAGTCCGGCCCGAGATTACCAATGTCGTCGGCGGTATTCATTATCAGTGCTTTCATCAATCCACCCATTGGTTCAGCCTGGTTGTTTAGCTCTTTATAGGCGTGATAAAGTTGGGCCAGGGTTCCTGAGACACCGGGGCATGCCATAGAAGTTCCCGATTTCACCACATAACGGTTGGGATTGGAGGTAGAATTAACACTGGTACCTTTTGCGCCTATCTCAGGTTTTATACGGCCATCTTTTGCAGGGCCACGGCTGCTCGAGCCGGATAGAACATCAATTAAACTCAGGTTTGCAACGGCAATCACATTTTTACCTGCTTTATGTCCACCGGTAATGTTGCCCCAGGTGGCGCCAGCCCCATAGCCACAATCGGCGGCACCTTCGTTGCCTGCCGAAAAAACATGCATCAGTTTTGGATAAATTCTCATTTGTTGATCCATGTCACGAGCCCGTGTTGTGTACCCGGTATTGCAACCATCGCTATAGGAAAGGGAGGTTATGCGTATTCCAGGGGAAATATAAGTTGTGGAAAGTGCGCTATATCCCGGAAGACCAGAAGCGTTATACACATAAAGGAGTGCTCCGGGCGCCATGCCTTTTAGCCTGGAATCGAGGTTGCCGGCGCTCATGATGATTCCAGCGCAGTGGTCGCCGTGGTCGCCGCTGTTATTACTCATATACTGCATAGGGACGCGGCCCTGGTAGTCAATATGTGGGCCAATAATCCCGTCGTCCTGGAGCATTACCCTCACACCGGTTCCGTCGTACCGACGCCCAAGGGGTTGGTCGTTGTTGATGGTGTTTGAACGATGCAGGGTGCGGCCGGTGTCATTCTCCGGAAAGCCAGGAGGATTAACAGGTTCGATGTAATAAACAAAAGCTTGCGATGCCAGCCATTGAATCTGATCGGGGTTTGCTCTTACTATGAGGGTGTTTTCGGTCATATCTTCCGTGGCATATGAAATGCCGGCCAGCGCAAATAGCTGTTTGATATTGCTGGTATTCAAACCCGGAAAGTGATGAACGAATAGCTCATATTGCCCGCCTTCTCGCCTGGCATGTACAGGATAGTCCTCTACAAACAATTCAAAGCTGAGCTTGTAGGATGGCAGTATTTCAAACACACCCCTTGTTTTGTATGTTTCGAGCAAACCAATATTGGCGGAACAGGCAATGGTGGCAGTGTAAGCATTGTTCGGAATATAATCGTGAAGTGCTATTCCATGTTGAGCCAACAACGCGCGTGCCTGACGGTTGGGAATGGCATAAAACTGTATAATCCTGTAAATAACCGGTTGATTGCCTTTGGCATCGGAATTAAACCACTGTTTGAACTCGCTAAGATTTGCCCTGTTTGTGTAATTACCGCTATTGAGCAGCAGCTCGTATGCTGGTTCATGGCCCTGAGAAAAAAGCTGGCTTGGGCTAAGACAAGCAATTGAAAGAAGCATCAACAATCCCAAGATCGTAGATTTCTGTTTCATTTTCCTTAAAAATTAGTGAAATACGGGTGATTGAATTTGGATCAAGCCTTTTAGAATCATATTTTAGGCAAAAATAGAAATTAATTTATTAGATACGTTCTAGACATACATACTCTTTTATTCCAACTTTCCGGATTATCAAACCGAAAGAGGCCGCCCTGATCAGACAGCCTCTTTTGGTAAGATGCTAGTATGAAGCGTTTATTCGACCATCATTTTACGTGTCATGGTTTGTTCACCGGCTTTTACGGTATAGAAATACAAACCGGGAGTCTGACCGGTCATATCGAGGTGAATGGTGTGATATCCTGCCACAAACATTCCTTGGTCGAGTTCCATCACTTTCTGACCCATGAGGTTGAAAACCGACACGGCTACAGATGCCCGTTGATCGAGCACAAGTTCGAAGCTGGTGTTACCTTGAACCGGATTGGGATAGTTTTGCGAGATTTTGGTAATCGTAATTTCCGGTTTTGGATTTGATACTCCTACCATATCAGCCTTGAGAACACGCATGTAGTAAATGTAGTTATCAACATACGCATGGGGCAGCGAAGATCCTCCTCCCCTCATAGCCAGCCCGGGCTTTTCGTCGGCCTGGTAAATGAGGTGGTAAGCATTGTCGGTATTAGCTGCAACTGACGGAAACACGCATTCGTCGTAATCGTGCCATTCATCTGCGGTAAGGTGTATGGGATTGCCCCAAGTGGTGCCCCCATCGGGCGAGGTCATTCCAAAGAGCTTACGATAATTCTTCTGCGTATCGTTATACCCTTCAGTCATATGGGAGAAAACGATAAAGATCACGTCATTGTCATCCACCACTACCTGTGGCATACTGGTTGTGCCGATATAATAATAACCAACACATGCATTGCCAGATAAAACGTTCCATTGGCCATCTCCGTTTAAATCTACATAACCTACTTTCAAATGGCCAGTTGCATTAAGACTATCAAGATGCCATGTGTTGTCAAAAGTATTCAGCCATCCCGGCATATCTGTATTCCAGTAAACCAAGCCACCCACCGTAGGATACCATGAAGAGGAGGTTGCTGATGTTATACTTCTGCGATTAACGCCGATTGCCACATGAATTCGGCCATGCTTATCTATGGCACCATGTACCGAACCATCAGCGCAATAAAAAGCAGGTGCAAAGGTGGCACAGTTGTATGGATTTTTCCAGATCATTTTCTTCACCCATGTATCGCCGCCGTTGAGCGATTCCATGAGGAAAAGGTCAGTGGTTCGGCCACCGACAAGTAAAGCGAGGTGATTGCCCCTTGGTTCGATCCAGGTAAACTGATCAAGGCCAAGAAAGGGATAAAATTCTGCACCCATACCAGGCAACACAACTCCGGGAATATCCCAGGTAGTGCCACCATCTTGTGATCGAAAATAAAGCACAGCTCCATCCACACCTTGATAGAGAGTGCCGCCGCTTGCAACTGACGTAGTCAGGGCAGCAATGTGAATAATATTGTGATTGGGACCTGAGGTAACCATACGCGGATACCAAAGTCCAAAAGCTCCAACAGGAGGGGTGATAAAACTCTGTTGAATCCATGCGCCTGTTCCTTTGGTTGTCCGGTAGGATATGTGCAATGTACCACTACTGACAGTGTGGGCTACAACAATTTCTCCGTTGGCTCCGTAAGGTGCATATGACGGCCATCCGGTGCGAACATCCAATTCAATACGCGCTGTGGGTTCGGGCCCCCAGCTTGTGCCATTAAAAAAGTTGTACCCGGTACCTCTTTCCGGGAAGGCCGTCTCAACAATACCGTACATCCAGGTGCCTCCAAACTTGCCATCCGGAAATAAGTAAGCCCTGTTTTGCAGTGAATAATTGCTTTGGTTGTCGTGCCTAGTGCCGCCAATTAGAAATTCATCCACAGTGCTGAGAGATTTAACAACAAGATTGGAAGGTTTGCCCCAGTCGAAGTTGTAAGTTCCATCAATGGGTGCCTGGTCAGCTTCGGCAACCTGGTTGTGTTTATTTGGTACAAGAATACGGGAATCCTGTCCATAGGTGAGCACCCCAACTGCCATGAGAACTAAAAAGAGTAGTGCTTTTTTCATAGGTTTCCTTTTTTAAGTGAATAAGACTAATTATTTTTCATTACAAAATTACATAATAAATTTCGGTATAATGGACAAAAATTAGGCTAAAAAATAGAAGAGGCCTTCTAATGGACATTTTTTAGGCTGTTTTTTTTACTATTTGAATTTCCCAATTTGAATTTCCCAATGAATTATTCTTCATCTTTGCTTTATCTGTTTAAACGGAAATAGGCTCTGCTGGGGAGCAACCTGCAAGGAATATCTTGACCGACT
>JAUXXY010000026.1 GCA_030684735.1 Bacteroidales bacterium
TTCATTAGATGCTGATGTACAGGGTCGTTTGTGGCAACAATTTCGCCACCATAAAGATAGTCATTTCCACCTTTGAAATCGCTAACCTTACCTCCGGCTTGCTGCACCAATAATGCACCAGCAGCTACATCCCAAGGATGAAGGCCATATTCGTAAAAACCTTCAAAACGCCCACATGCTACATAAGCCAGGTCAACCGCAGCCGAACCCAGTCGTCTCAACCCGGAACTATGCTGCATCAAGTGATCAAACACTTTCATGTATGGTTCCATTCTGCTATAATCATAATAAGGAAAACCAGTGGCAAATAGCGAGTGATCCAGGTTGGATAATGACGAAGTGCTGATTTGTTTTCCATTCATATAGGCAGGGCTGCCCTTCCATGTATAAAAGCATTCCTCAAGGTTTATTTCGTAAATTACTCCAATAATCAGTTCATTACTGCATATAAGCGCTATACTGATGCTGAAAAGCGGCACTGCATGAATGTAATTAGTGGTACCATCTAATGGATCTACTATCCACATATACTGCTTCTGGCTGGTATTGGCAGTATCTTCTTCGGCCAGGAATCCAGAGTCAGGCAGCAGCTTCTTAAGGCCTGCAACCAGCATCTGTTCCGCTAGCTTATCTACCCGGGTTACAAAATCATGGCTGCCTTTTTCCTGAATATCAAGCTGACGATCGCCTTCTAATTGCTTCTTAATAAAAACACCGGTAGCTTTCGCCAATCCACAAACATCATGGGTTAGTTTTTCGAGCTGGATGGAATTCATTATTTTGATGTTTTAGTTTTTTGATAGGGTGATTTTCTCCTTTCCCTATACCAAAAATAAATCATACCAATAATACCCAGAAGGATTAGCGAAAACGAGATAATTTCAGCTTGTGTGAGGTGTATTCCAAATACATTTACCTTAGGATTCACCCGAATCTTTTCGATCAAGAATCGCTCAATACCGTTCATAATCAGGTAGATAGAAAATATCCATCCAATCACTTTGAGTTTTCGGCGGCTAATCCAGAGAATCAGAAACAAAAACATTGACAATAAACTTTCGTATAACGAGGTAGGATATACCGGTTGCTCAAGCACGTGGCAATGTCGGCCAGCACAATCGCTTATCTTGATGCCTTGGTTAATCACATTGTGCGGAAAATCATATGCCCATAGCCAATCAGGCAGTAAGGCCATCCATTCGGGTTTGGGATTCAGGTTAGGAACGCCCCAGCAGCCATCGCCCGATAAATGACAACCCATACGTCCAACCGCATAGCCAAGCAACAGGACAGGGGCAACAGCATCGCCCAACACTGGCCATGGAATGTTGTTTTTGTGTGCGTACCAGATGATCACCAAAGTAGCCACAATTAATCCACCATAAAACGTCAGACCTTGGAACGAGAAAATCGATCCCAGCGGGTCAGCAAAAAAAGAATCAATATTTTCGAAAATATCAAACAACTTGGCACCTGCTATGCCTGCTATGCCAGCAATTACAACGAGATTTGCCGTCAGCTGGTGAGGGTGAACTTCGATGGTTTCGGTAACCGGTTTTGGTAATTTTTGCCTTTCTGCACTACGCCGGGTGAGGAATGCCCAGATTCCGCCAATTATTAAACCGCCAATAACGTTGCCTCTACCCGATAAAATGTAATCCTGTGGATTATCAACAAAGGTGCTGTATTCCAATATCATCCCAACACCCTTAAATCCGATAAGAAACCCAACAAGTGCATTTACAATCAATTCGCTGATGCTTGCCGGTTTTCCTTTGGTGATGGTTTTGATGTTTGCACTAAGCAGTCCGCCCTTTTCTTTTCTGCGTAATTCATAACTCAACAAAATTGCGGCAGTCACAAAAGCCAAGGCTACAAAAAATCCGTACGTCTGTATAGGCAACAGGATAGAGGTGCCCAGCAGATCGTTAATCATATCGCTGATTCTTGGATACATAGGTTGAGATTTTATTTGTTATTTGTTTTTTGTTTTTTAATTTTTTGCATGAAATATGTAAACGCGCTCACTATCAACACTATCCAGCGTAACAAGTTTGACTTGATTAATGAACTTTTCATCAAAGGTTGCTTTTACCCTAATATAATTGGTTGTGAAGCCATACATGAAATTATTATTGTTTTGGGACTCAAAAAGCACTAATTCTGTGCGCCCACTATTCTGTTCATTAAACAACTTTTTTTTGCTACCCGATAATGTCAGCAAACGATGGGAGCGATCGGTGATTAACTTTGCCGACACTTTATATTTGCTCTTGGCTGCCAAAGTTCCCGGCCTTTCGGAATACGGAAAAACATGCAAATAGGAAACAGGTAGTTCATTAATCAGTTGAAAAGTTTCTTCAAACTCCTCTTCTGTTTCGCCCGGATAACCTGCAATAACATCCACAGCAATGCAGGCAAACGGCATGAGCTCCTTAATTTTCAGCACCTTGTTTCGAAAAAGATGTGTATCATACCTGCGGTGCATACGCTTCAGCACTGTATCGGAACCTGATTGCAAGGGGAGGTGAAAATGAGGCATGAATCGTCTTGATTTTGCAACAAATTCTATAATCTCGTCATCCAACAAATCTGGCTCAAGCGACGAGAGTCTGAATCTGTCAACCTCTTCAATTTTATCGAGTTCAACGAGTAGGTTGCCGAACCGCTCATTATGAGGTTTGCCAAAATCACCGATATTTACTCCGGTAAAAACAATTTCTTTGGGATGCTCCTGTTCTATGGCCGAACGAAATGTTTCGATGGTGTGGGCAATGGTGTCGCTGCGACTACGTCCGCGAGCATAAGGAATGGTGCAATAAGAACAAAAATAATCGCACCCATCCTGTATTTTAATAAACAGCCTGGTTCGATCGTTCGATGAATAGGCGGGATAAAAATGCTTGTCTTTCAAAATTTCAGATATTTTAATCCTATCTGATGCTTCAGTATTGTCAGCAGAAAATATTTCCTTCAAGCGATGCTTATCTGCATTGCCTATGATCAGACTAACCTCAGGCATAGCCGATAGAGATGAAGCCCGCAATTGCGACATACATCCCAGCACAGCCACCTTTGCTATAGGATTGCGCTTATGCGCCTGCCTGATGGTGGAACGGCACTTTTTTTCTGCAGTTGCCGTTACTACACAACTTTGAATTACATAAAAATCAGCCACTTCCTTGAAGTCCACAACCTCGAAATCCGCCTGCAGATCGCGGGCAAGCGATGATGTTTCGGCAAAGTTTAGTTTGCATCCCAGTGTGCGAAAGGCAATGCGAGTCTTTTCCATAAGGTTGCAAATTTAAGGTTTTTGAGAAGATACAAAGCGCAAAGCCAGTTCGGTTACTTAGGGCGGGAGAAGGCAGCTTGTCTTTCTGCGGTAAAATGCTGCAAAAGCACTCCACAAACAATTAAAATCAAGCCCCAAATAGTAGAGTATAGAATTGGCTCACCAACAAATATGCGGATAAAAAAGAGTGATAGAAACGGGGAAAGAAAAATCATGTTGGATATTCTTGCCGTGGTATCGGAATACTTTAATGCAGTGAGCCACAGCAAGAAAGTAAACCCCATTTCAAATAATCCTATATATAAGGCTCCTGTATAACCAACAGACAATCGGGGAATAGGGGAGGAGACGATAAGAGTTAGAATAATAATGTAGAGCGACCCAAAAGCAAAATTCAGGATCAATTTTTCGGCGGGTTGACGCTGGTCTTTCATATTCAGAATCCAGTAAAGTGCCCATACAATAGAACTGCCGGTTGCTAAAAAGAAACCTAGCGGACTAGCAATGGAAAAACCTCCCAGTTGGCCTCGAAAAGCAATGACAACTGTTCCCATAAAACTGACTAAAATTGCTAAGATAGATAACCAACCTATTCGCTGCTTCAGCAATGGAATTGATAAAAGCACAAGTATGATGGGCCATAAATAATTCAATACCATTGCTTCTTGTGCAGGCAGTATGGAGTAGGCATGGAACAAAACCACGTAATACAGAAAAGGGTTAAGAAAGCCCAGTAGTGCGGAATTGATGAGGTGCCTTTTTTTAAAAAAAGCTTCTGCCTTTAGTTCTTTTCGAATCTGTTGAGTGATAAGCAAGGCTGCAAACGAAACTAAGCTGGCAAAGAGTAGCAGATGGTAGGGATTTAGATATTTCAGCGAAATTGCAAAAACAGACCCGGCCGTTGACCAAAAGAAAACAGAAATCAGTGCAAGTAAATAGGCCTTTCGGGTCTGTGTCATTTATTATGAGAATTCAGCCTGCCGTTTTATTCATCCTTCGAAACATCCTTCGCATCAGTATCTTCCTGATCATCAATGGTTTTATCTTCGTTTGAACTAAATAGTTCCTCATCTAATTTATCTGTTTTATCAAGCTTGACTTTTACTTTCACTAGGTATGTAACATCCTGTGTGTCAACGGTGATGGCATGGAAAAAGCCTTTGTTGGGCAAAGTAACCCTTATAACATGATTGCTATAACCGTACGGATATTTCTTCTTGATGGCATCCAATACACCCCCTGTGAGGTTTTCATAACTGACAACAATTTTCTTTTTTGCGTTCATAAAGGTTTATACTTGCTAAAAAGTTTGGCAATTATACGTAACAAAATTTTATTATGCGCAACATATGCATATTTTTTTTTAATTTTTTACAATATTTGCAATATTCACATATTCAATGTGTTGCAAATATTTAAATCATTGCTTGTGGTTTCTTGAAATAGTATTACTTTTATCTCATGATTTTATATGCAATCATGGTGATTGTATTGTAATATATCAGGGCAAATTACCCTCTGTTTTTGAGCTTTATATTAACCAACTGAATACTCTTCGTTTATGAAAACCGGACAATACTTATGGGTGTTTTTATTAGCTTGTGGTTTTTTTCATTCCAAAGCTCAGGCTCAACAAGGAACTGATACCTTGTATTTCGATCACCGTGTCGAACAAGCCATCGCAAACGCTGGCAACCTTATGATCAGCTCGCATACCTTTGGCGATAAAATTGCACAGAAAATGGCTATTGTTGATGATATATATACTTATGTGGTTTCTGGTAATCCATCCTCGCCTGGAAATAAAACAATAATAGAAAAGCCTGCAATCTATAAGGCTGTCTTAAAAGTCAATTCCTATTATCGTAAGCAGGTGAAAAGCAAAACAATGGTTGAGGCCCTGGCAATAATTCAGCTCAATCATGTTCTTGATGTTGCCATATCTGTTTATTCGCAACCCACGAAAACCCTTGAAGAAGATCTCAAGAGATTTAAAAAGCCAGAAGAGCTGGCTGCTGTATTTAAACGAGTTGTTTTACGCTAAGACAACAAAATGCTAAAAATGCCATATTTCTTCACCAGAACACAAGGATAAAAATGTTCCGATAATTAATATTATGTTAAATAGCATTTCTTTAAGAAATAGGGAGACCTTTGTGTGGCTCCCCCATTCATTTTTAGTGTTGAAGTGTGTTTCTACCGATTTTGCAACTCCTTGATCTTATTGTTCATGATTTGCATTTTATCAAACATGTTCAATCGTGTATAAATTTCTTTTAATGAAACCATTGTGCTCAGGTCGCTTGGTAGCATTTCGTGTGCTGTTTCAAGATATGGCAACGATTTGGAAAGTAATTCATCAGCCTGGGTCTTCATCATGTCATACTTTTTTATTTCGCTCAGCGGTAGCGTATTTGCTTTGTCAATAATCTGGGCTGCCTCATTCACGTAAAGTGCCCCCAGGTTATAGATTGGATCAAAGTAATCACTTTGTAGTTCGATTGACTTCATATATGCCTTTTCGGCTTTAGCCAAATAGTTCGCAGCGTCGTCGGGGTGCGAATTCTTTAGTTGATCATAGATAGTACCAACAGCAAAGAAAATGCTTGGATTGTTTTGGTCTATCTGCATAGCCAGTTCAAGGTTTTTCAATGCACATTCAGTCTGCTGGGTGTTCAGGTAGATATTTGTTTCTATAATCAGCAGGTTGAAATCATCCGGAAATATGGCCCTTCCGTCTTTTACATAATTCATAGCACTGAGTGTGTCGTGTTCCCTAAGCAGGATTCCCCCCATTGACGAATAAATGGCTGGGTTTTGATAATTCATACCGAGTAGTTCTTTGTAAATGCGCTTAGCGTCAGTGTTTTCTTCGGCGAGCTCGGCTGTCATTCCGGCGTTATACAGCGCCATGGTATCAAGGTTGCCAATCTCTTTTGTAAGTGCAGCGCTGCTTTCGAAGGCCTGCATGGCTTTCAGGTAATTTTTATGGTTAAAGGATTCAACACCCAGGTTGTAAAATTGCTCACTAATAACAAACATATTTGTAAAGATATCTGCAAAAAACTCCTTTTTTTCATCGAATTCCTGTGCTTTAATATAGGATTCATATGATTTTGCTAATGCATTCTCATCCAATGCTTTAAATGCAGGAAGTTCACTCATGTGAATGGCAAGATAGATGTTCCCACGATAAAACCATGCTTTTGCATCATTGATGGTTTGGGGATGTTCAATGGTTTTGTCAATAAATTCTTTCGCTTTATCCAATTTACCGTTTCTAAGATAATTAAAGGCTGATGTGCGATTGTTTTTCTGAGCATGTACACTATAAATACTCAGTACTAATACTAATAATAGAACTAACTTTTTCATGATTATTAAATTTTGATGTGTGAATGGTTCATTACAAAATTATCTATCCGTTTTCCTGAATAATATGATCACTTTCTCCAGCTTGGTTTTCTGCCTCAGACGAGCCGTCAGCGTTATCAATTTTTTGTTCACTTACTTCATCCTCAAATTCGACTTTGGTTACAGCTGCGATTGCATCGTCTTCTTTAAGGTTAATAAGTTTAACACCTTGGGTGGCCCGTCCAATAACCGGTAAAGAGGAAACTGGCAATCTGATGAGCAACCCCGCTTTGCTTATGATCATAAGGTCGTTGTTGTCCATCACATTTTTTATAGCAATAAGTTTGCCAGTTTTTTCGGTGATGTTTATAGTCTTGATTCCCTTGCCACTACGTCCGGTAATACGGTAGTCATCGAGCTTCGATCTTTTTCCGAATCCGTTTTCTGAAACTACAAGTATATCTTCTATACCGTTTTCGAGGCAAATCATTCCAATAACTGCGTCCTCATTGCCGGCCAGTCTAACTCCTTTAACTCCAGCGGCATTGCGCCCCATAGGGCGTACGGTTGCTTCATTGAAGCGTATTGCCCTTCCTAAACGCGATGCAAGAACAATTTCGTTGCTACCATTGGTCAGGCGGGCTTCAATCAATTCGTCATTTTCTCTGATCGTGATGGCGTTGATACCGCTGGCACGCGGACGAGAATAGGCTTCGACCGAAGTTTTCTTAATAATCCCTTGACGTGTACAAAGAATGATAAAGTTGTTGTTGATATATTCCTCATCCTTAAGGTTCCTAATATTGATAAATGCCTTGATTTTATCGTCGGGCTCAATACTTAGAAGATTTTGGATGGCCCTGCCTTTAGATGATTTACTACCTTCTGGGATTTCGAATACTCTGAGCCAGAAGCATTTACCTTTTTCGCTGAAAAGGAGGAGGTAATTATGGCTTGTGGCCACAAAAAGGTGTTCAACAAAGTCTTCCTGTCGTATTTCACTTCCTTTGGCGCCCCTCCCACCCCGGTGCTGCACGCGATACTCGCTCAGAGATGTACGCTTCATATAGCCCATGTGAGAAATTGTAACCACCATGCTTTCATCGGCAATGGTATCTTCGATCCGGAAATCCTTGGCCGTATAAACAATGTCAGTTTTAGGCTCATCACCAAATTTCTCTTTGATTTCAAAAAGCTCGGTTTTGATGATTTCCATGCGAAGGCCTTCATCGGCAAGAACCTTATTAAAATATTCAATCTGATTGAGGAGCTCAGTATATTCATCCCTGATCTTTTCTCTTTCGAGCCCTGTGAGACGCGAAAGGCGCATTTCAAGTATGGCTTTGGCTTGAATTTCGCTTAGTCCGAAGTGTTCAACCAGGCCAACCTTTGCCTCATCAGGCGTTTGAGAAGCACGGATCAAAGCAATGATATCATCCAGGTGATCCAACGCAATCAACAGTCCTTCAAGAATATGTGCGCGTTTTTGGGCTTCACTCAACTCAAATTGTGTGCGCCGCACCACTACCTCATGCCGGTGATCTACAAAATGCACAATAATTTGTTTCAGGTTCAGGGTCATGGGGCGACCTTTCACCAAGGCCACATTGTTGACGCTGAAAGAGGATTGGAGTTGGGTATATTGATATAATTTATTCAGCACCACATTTGAAATAGCATCTTTGCGCAGCTCGTAAACAATTCGCAAGCCTTGCCGGTCGCTTTCGTCGCGGATATCGGTAATGCCTTCAATTCTTTTTTCTTCAACCAGCTCGGCTGTACGCCGTATCATTTCAGCTTTGTTAACCTGGTATGGTATGGAAGTTACAATTATAGATTCCCTGCCATGTCCACCATCTTCGATTTTGGCCTCTCCCCTCATTACGATACGACCCCTGCCTGTTTCAAAAGCTTCCCGCACACCATCGTATCCGTAGATCAGGCCTCCGGTAGGGAAATCAGGGGCCTTGATGAATTTCATAAGTTCGGAAATCGTGATTTCACGGTTATCAATGTATGCAATAATGCCATCTATTACTTCGCTCAGGTTATGTGGTGGCATGTTGGTTGCCATTCCTACGGCGATTCCTGAAGCACCATTTACCAATAAGTTAGGAATTCGGGTAGGAAGGACGGTAGGCTCATAAAGTGTGTCGTCAAAATTCAGTTTAAAATCAACAGTGCCCTTATTAATATCTGCTAACAACTCCTCAGCAAGTTTTCGCAATCTTGCCTCTGTATAACGCATTGCAGCAGGGCTATCGCCGTCAATTGAACCAAAATTACCCTGCCCATCAACCAAGGGATAGCGCAGCGACCAATCCTGTGCCATTCGAACCATAGCGTCATAAACAGAGGTATCACCGTGGGGATGATATTTACCCAGCACCTCCCCTACTATTCTGGCCGATTTTTTATAAGACCTGTTGGCTAATAGCCCTAAGTCGAGCATTCCATAAAGAACACGTCTATGCACTGGTTTTAATCCATCCCGCACATCGGGTAAGGCGCGAGAAACAATCACCGACATCGCATAATCAATGTAGGCTGATTTCATTTGATTCTCAATATTAACCGGTATAATTTTCTCCTGGTTGTTGTTTAGTTCGTCGTTCATCTTCAATCTAACTCATTAATACAAATCATTCGCATCCGGTTGTGACAGTTTATAAACTTTTACACGGAAAAAATCTGTAAACTACTCAATACCAAATTATTAAATGTTGCTGTAATAGTTTACGAAGGTAAAAAAAATATTGGAAGTGGCAATAAAAAAAATGGTTAAGCTTTTCAACAATGCCCTGTTAATAAATATTCAACCCATGGGCACTATTTCATAAAAAGGAATCTAATTTTGTATCGGGAAAAACAAGTCAGTAACATTTCTTTGATCGTACCCTGATGCTCTGCCAAACATTAGTAATGTGTTTTTGTTTATAGCTAATATATGGATCATAAACCATAAGGTAAATCATAAAAGTGCAGAACGGCATTGTTTTTGAACAGCTGAATGTTGTTGAAGGTTTTATAAATAGTATATTAACACAAACATTTGATTAGTAAGGCTATTAATTAATATCAGCATAATGGAAGCCAAATTTTCGCAAAGAGTTAAAGACGTTTTGTCATATAGTCGTGAAGAAGCATTGCGTTTAGGCAATGATTATATCGGGGTTGAGCACTTGCTGCTTGGCATGATACGCGACGGAGAGGGCAAAGCCATTCACATACTACAATACCTTGGTGTTGATCTGGCCGATCTCCGCCAATCTGTGGAAGTCTCTGTGGCATCCAATTCATCAAAAGTCAAGAACGCAGAAAATCTACCGCTTGTCAAACAAGCTGAGCGTGCTTTGAAGATCACTTACCTGGAAGCTAAATTATTCAAGAGCGAACTGATTGGAACTGAACATTTATTGCTCGCTATTCTCAAAGATGAAGACAATCTTGTTACCCGCACCATTAATCGTTATAACATTGATTACAACACAGTTAAGGCTGAGCTTAAGAACATGCTGGCAGGCGAACCCAAGGAAAGCTCCAAGGATACTCGGGCAGAATTTCCGGGTAGTGCTGCTGACGATGATCCCGAAGAAAGCAAGGAGTTTGGTGGAGGGGTAAAAAAAATGTCCGACTCAAAATCAAAGACTCCTGTTCTGGATAACTTCGGTCGTGATCTTACTCGTGCAGCGGAAGAAGGGCGTCTTGACCCAATCGTTGGACGTGAAAAAGAGCTCGAACGCATCGCTCAGATTCTTAGCCGTCGGAAAAAGAATAACCCTGTGCTAATCGGTGAGCCAGGCGTTGGCAAATCGGCTATCGCTGAAGGACTTGCCCTGCGTATAGTGAATCGTAAAGTATCGCGGGCACTTTTTAATAAGAAGGTATATACACTCGATCTTGCTTCGTTGGTTGCAGGAACCAAATACCGTGGTCAGTTTGAAGAAAGAATGAAAGCAGTGCTCAACGAACTGGAGAAAAACCGTGATATAATAATTTTTATTGACGAGATTCATACCATCGTGGGAGCCGGCAACGCATCCGGTTCGCTCGATGCGTCGAATATGTTCAAACCCGCATTGGCTAGGGGCGAGATTCAATGTATTGGTGCCACTACACTCGACGAGTACAGGCAATATATCGAAAAAGATGGTGCCCTGGAGCGCCGCTTCCAAAA
>JAUXXY010000028.1 GCA_030684735.1 Bacteroidales bacterium
ATGAACCGATCGCAAATAGAATTCTTAATCTTACGCAGATCAATCTCAACTATATCATAGCCTTTTTTTTCCTGAATGCCTTGCACGATAGAATTGGCTAGCTCGGCTGAGGTGATTTTTTTCTTTTTTACTGCCATTTCAAATTCTTTGCCGCTGCAAAATTACGGATTTTCAATATGTATTGCTGTGCTGTATATTTAATTACGCTAAATGAAATACTTTTGCATGAACAGTTGGGCCTGTAACACATCAAAAACCCTACCAGAGGTGTTTATTGATATTTTGTCATACTAACAAGCCTGCTGATAAGAAGTTGAAAATGGCAGATGAAACTTTTACACGAATTTCGTTATCAGAAGTCTCCTCAACCAATGATTATGCGTTGAAGCTGATCAGGAGTGGTCAAGCTGTTCCGGATACCATAATCAATACCGTCGAGCAAAGTGCTGGTCGTGGCCTGGATAAAAGCCAATGGGAGAGCCAACCGGGCATGAACCTGACTATCAGCATACTGATTCAACCAGGCAAGCTTAACCCAAGCAAGCAATTTCTACTGAATCAGATTACCTCATTAGCAGTCCGCGACTTGTTGAATAGCAAGATACAACACCAAAAGGTGAGTGTGAAATGGCCAAATGATGTTTATATTGATGATAAAAAGGCTGCCGGAATTCTGATTAACAACATCATTTCTGATGACAGAATCCTTTGGTCGGTGATAGGCATAGGAGTTAACATCAACCAAGAGAAATTCCTGAGCGATTCGCTAAACCCTATCTCATTGAAGATGCTAACCGGCAAGGAATATGATCTAAGCGTTTGTCTTGAAGAGTTGGAGAATTCTTTTTCGAAATGGTATCACCACCTCAAATCTTTACAGGAAAAGATCATTCACAATCATTATATTCACTCGCTTTACAGGTATGGTCATTATGCCAGCTATCTCTATCAAGGCAAGAATATTATTGCACGCATAACCGGATTAGGGGATTACGGATGCCTCGAACTCGAAAAAAATGATGGTGTCAAGATCTCGTGCGATCTAAAAGAACTGGTTTTTCTGCAAGGAGACTAAACCTAAATCAATAACCCAAGGCTTTCACGCTAAGGGTTTTCGCAGACTTCCTTGAGTTTTTGCACCAGCACATTTGCAAAATGCTGCAGTGGATTTCTTGCCAGTATGGCGAGCATTGTGCCAACTTCGGCCTCTATGTGTAATGAGGCAACCGTTGATTCTCCATTAATATCCTTTAGATTGACTTTTAGTTCGAAACTGATAGGGGTATTACCGACAGATATTGCTTTGATCATCGTTGGTTCGATGCGTTGTTTTATCATCATGTTCAACGGGCCCATGCCTGTTATGGTAAATTGGCAAGTATCTTTTTCGGCTGAATAGTCATGTACCTGTAAGGGCATCAGGTATGAAAAATTCCGGAAGTCAGAAACAAAAGCAAACACCTTATCAACCGAGCAACCAATGGTTTGCTCATCGGCAACGATATTCAGCATGTTGAAGTGAGATTAAATTGCCCAGCTAGCCGGATCTTCTTTCCACCTACTCAGGGTTTGAAGGTCGCTCTCTATAATATATTCGCGTTCGAGTGCTTTTTCTATCAATGCATCATAATTGGTGAGGGAAAACAAAACAACGTTCTCTTTTCTGAAACTTTCTAACGTTTCATTGAGGCCATATGAGAAAATGGCCACCATTCCTTTCACTGAGCACCCTGCTTCGCGAAGAGCAGCTACGGCCTTCAGGCTGCTTCTGCCTGTAGAAACCAAGTCTTCGACCACTACTACCGATTGTCCTGCCGCGACAACACCTTCAATCTGGTTGAGCATACCATGTGCCTTCTTTTCGGAACGAACGTAGGCAAACGGAAGGCCAAGTTCCTGTGCAACCAATGCACCCTGAGCAATGGCACCGGTAGCCACCCCCGCAATCAAATCAACCGGGGTAAACTGCTCATTAATGAGTTTGACGAGTTCCTGCCGGATAAAAGTTCTGATTTTGGGATAGGATAGGGTTTTGCGGTTATCGCAATATAGAGGGGATTTTATTCCTGAAGTCCAGGTGAATGGATTGCCAACATCAATTTTAATTGCTTTAATTTGCAGTAGGAAATCTGCAGTATCCAAAGCCAAATCTTCATTCTTTTTCATGCAGCAAATGTATAAAGTTTTTATTGATGAGAAAGTTTTGTTTTTATCAACCGAGCTTCCTGATTATAATTTACCTCCCGATGTTGCATTTATTAATTGTACAAACACCACAATCACGGACGAAACTATTATTTCATATCTGCGGGATGTAACCCTCAAAAAGTTGCTTTTAATAAACACCTTAAATTTTGATTTATTGTTGAAGCAGTTTAATTCTGTTTTCAAGCACATCATTGCCGGTGGGGGAATTGTTCGATGCAAAGATTCTTCAATACTCTTTATTTTTCGCAATGGGAAATGGGACTTGCCCAAGGGAAAGCCCGGTAAAAATGAAAATATTGAGCAAACAGCTATCAGGGAAGTAGAGGAAGAAACCGGAATCAACGGAGTGAAAATAATCAAGCTTGCAGGTATTACAAGGCATGCCTATATCGAAAACGAAGAACTATGTTTGAAAACCTCCTATTGGTTTGAGATGAAAATTGAAGGAATACCGTTACTGGTTCCCCAAGTGTCCGAAGGTATCACAGAAGCCCGCTGGGTGGGGAAAAAAGATGTCTGGCAAATCATGGAAGGGGCATATTCGTCAATCAGGGAATTGGTTGAGGATTATTTAACAATCTAATCATCTATGCTTTGTTTTCCAGGGGGAAAAATATAGTAAAAAAAGTAATCATCTGATCAACCATCACTAGAATGGGTTTTTAATCTGCTTTGTATAATTTTGTCCGATTCAATAAGTTATTATTGTTTATCAAATGCCAATGATGATGAAAACAGCTATATTTCCCGGTTCCTTCGACCCCATTACAAAAGGACATGAAGACATTGTGTTAAGGGCATTGCAAATGTTCGATAAAATTTATATTGCCTTGGGCATAAATTCAGAGAAAAGATCTTTCTTTCCTCTTGAAAAACGTATGCAATGGCTGCACGATGTATTTAAATCTTATCCGAATATTGAAGTGATTTCTTATGAAGGACTGACAGTTGATATATGTAAGAAGCTGAACTGCAAATATATACTTCGCGGACTCAGGACTTCAGCCGACTTTGAATTTGAACGAAGCATAGGTCAAATGAACAAAAAAATATATCCCGATATAGAAACTGTTTTTTTTCTGGCCTTGCCCGAATATACTGCTTTGAACTCTTCCATTGTTAGGGATATTGTCCGAAACGGAGGTGATCCTGCCCCATTTGTACCCGATTCAGTAGTGTTTTAATTTCTATCTCATGACTTTGAAAAGGCAGTTTAAATCCTTTCTGTTAATACTCGGGCTATTGTTTTCTTATTCAGGCATGGCCCATGAAATTAGGATAAGAGGCAGTGCCCCGGGTGCCGAAGGAGCTTTGGTCGAAATAATTTGTTATTCAGACCTTATTACCTGGACGCAGGTAAGATTGGCTGCCGCGCGGGTTACCCAAAACGGACAATTTGAACTTGTTATTAACCTGGCCGAAACAAGATTAACACTAATCAGAATAAGACAGCAACAAGCTGAGATAATTTTAGAACCCGGAAATGCATATCATTTTAAGATCACTAATATTTTGCGAAATCAAACGCATGAATCCGAGATGCCTGGCTACCTGGTCCCTCCCCTTGAAGTTGAAATAACCAATGCTTTGAAGCATGAGTTGAATGGCCTATTGAAGCAATTTAATTCAGTCAGTGATGAATTTATGGCCCTGCATTTTCCTTCTATCGCCAGGCATGGCAATAAAGAAAAAGTTAATGAATATAAGCAGTTGGTTTATGATCATTTTCCAGGTATCAACAATGCCTGGTTCAACAACACACTCTATTATTCCATTGCAAACCTGAAACTCATGACCCGCAGCTCGGGTAAAGAGACGCTGGTGTCAGAGTACCTCAGGGCTGAGCCAATACTCTATCATCATCCTGAATACATCCAATTTTTTACTGCAATTTTCGACAAATACCTACTAGCTGAAGTGGGATCCGTGAAAAAACCAGCCATCAAGTCCGCCCTCGAAGCGGCAAATGCCTATCAAGAACTGATGAGCTTGCTTGCTTCCGACCCCTTGCTCAAACAGGAGCATATCAGGGAACTTGTGCTTTTGACAAGCTCATGGGATTTATACTCCTCATCTTATTTCAATAAAGAAAACGTCGCCCGGGCGATCAAGTATATTTCCGGCCATAGCCAAATTAGTGAGCATCGAACAATCGCCACCAACATGCTGAGCCTATTGGGGCTATAGTGGATGACGGAAGAAAGAGAAGTTCACTCCGCCATAGTTGCGATGTTGCCAGAATGCAGGTTCGTGACTAAAAGTGAGCCGTTTTGTGTGTTCGAGTATGAATAATCCGTTGTCTTTCAGAACATTTGAGCGCATTACAATCTCTGGAAGTTTATCAATATTTTCCATGACGTAGGGTGGGTCAGCAAAAACAAGGTCGAACGACCTGCCACAGGTTCTTAGAAAACGAAACACATCAGAATGAACTACGTTAAGCTTATCAATACCTAACATGTCTTTGGTGCGGTTGATAAAGTTAGTACACTGCAAATGATTGTCAACCGATGTTATGTCCATGCATCCACGCGAGGCAAATTCGTAGGAAATGCTACCGGTGCCGGCAAAAAGATCCAACACACTGATTTCTTCAATCCCGACAAGGTTTTCGAGGATGTTGAACAAAGCTTCCTTGGCATAGTCGGTAGTGGGACGAACCGGTAAGGACCGAGGTGCAACTATTTGTTTTCCGCGATATAAGCCCCTGATGATCCTCACAACGCTGCATTTAACAAATCGTAAAACTTATGCAGTGAGGTGTGGGGTATTTCATGACTATACGAAAAGTAGTTGTGTGGTGTGAGAAAGTCTATGCTTTGCACGTATTTTGACAGCAACTCGTACATTTCACTATTTGGATCTGCATCACCTAAAAGGGTTAGTAATAAAGCATATGTATCGAGATGCAGTTGTTCGAAGACAAAAAGGAGGTAATATAACAGGTCAGATGGTGCTTCGTAATGAAAGGTGTTACAATAGTATATCTGTACTTTTCGCAGCACGACCAAATCGAAGGAGCTGGTTCTGATATTTACGAAAACCCTGTCATGAGATTTTTCACCTTTAAATCGTGTGTAAATACTACGTATTAACGACCTGGTGATATGGAAACGCTTGGCACCCGGAAAGCAGGATGAAATCCAATCGGAAAGTAAAACGGGCATGGAATAAGTTATTACCAGCTCTGGAGTATCGAGTATATCGCTGAATATCTTTTCATGATTTGCAACAGGATGGTTGAACCGCAAGTAGATTTCCTGGTTGGCAGCACTAAACAAAGCCGGTGGTATAAGTGTGAAGGGTGTATCGCCAACAAGTATCACAATTTCAGAGAAATGCTGGTGAAGCAGTGGTTGTTTTCCAAGGATCTTGTTGAGCCAACTCAAGTAGGATGCCGATACAAATACCTGCCCTCGTCTGGACTTATGAGTATAGGTATAAGATTCGAGTGCAATGTACTTATTTGTGGATTTATTGAGAACAGCAAAAGAAAAACCATCAGGAAGAATCCTGATGGAAAGAATATAATCTTCTGAATATGAGTGATTCAGTGATGAGTCGTAGTAGCGGATAACAGGATTCTCGTCGCTCATTCAGTTAAGCGAAATAATTATTCCAGTTGCCATCAGTAGATGGTTCGTTCATTGATCCGACTTTCAGACCAGGGAATTTGTTAATTTGTTCTTCCCCCGCAATCAGGTTTCGCAAAAGCTGATCATCCATACCGGCCAGATAGGTTTTAAAATGTGCTTTGGCTTCAAACACGTTCACCAGCACACCACCTCTGTCAATTTTGCCCGCCTGGAGTTCAAATTTTTGTCCTCCGGAGAATGGAATTATTGCAAATGAATCAACAGGGTAGGTGGTGTTTTTCAACAATGAATCGGCAACCAAAACCCATGCAATAGTATCGTTTATGGTTCTTGTAAATGTTGTATCGGTAAGATCAGGCACCATTTTCACCACAGGAATTTTATCGGTTTTCAAAAAAAGCAGGAGGGTATCGAAACTGCCTGTATAACTATTGTGCAACGATCGGTAGGTAAGCTGGGCCGCGCGAATGTTCTTCATGTGCTCTACAACTTGGGTTTTCCGAATATTTTGCTCACGATTGAAGCGTACTGGACTCATAATGCTCTCGAAAACAAGATAAACCAGCACAAGAATGGCTGCCGTCAGAAGGATGCTTAATAAAATACGTTTCATAGTTGAATTTTTTAAGTATGCGCAAATTTAGAAAAATTTATTTTCCGGCGATGTGATGTGCATTATATTTAAATTCACAATTTCTATGGCACGAATAAAAGATAGATTTATTGACTTAGCCCGGCTGATTTTTCAAGCATCTGAATGGTTTCTGCTGGTGCGTTTTTCATATCCATGATGATAAAGCCATCGAGGGAATTATTGAACTTGGGATCAATGTTAAACCCGATAATTCTTCCATTTTGCTGCAGGTATTTCCTCACCAATACGGGAGCTTTGGCACCCATAGGCTCCATTTCGGAAATAATATTATCAATGGTTTTCAACGAAGCCTCTTTCTCATTTCCAAAGATGATGTCGGCATCAATATACGAGGATTTTACCTTGAAGTCTTTGCGTGCCCTGATATGTTTAGCCATTTCATGATCATAAAAATGCTTTTTGATATAAAAAACCAACAGGGCCTTCGACACTTTCAGAAACTTGTTGCTAATACTCACAGGGCCAAGCAAGTAGCGATACTCTGGGTTTTCGCGCATAAACATGAGGATTCCACGCCAGAGCAAGAAAAGCACAAATACTTTTTGTTGATAATCTTTTGTAATAAACGAGCGTCCTAATTCGACCGATTGTTTCAGAATGGGATAGAAGCCTCGTTTGATTTGAAACAATGTATTTATATAGAAGCCTTTGACCCCGAATTTATTGAAAAGCTCATTGCCTTTGCCTACCCGGTAGGCGCCAACAATTCTCTTTTGCTTTCTATCCCAGATAAAAAGATGATGAAAATAAAGATCGTACTCGTCAACATCAATGGCCCGGTTGGTGCCCTCGCCCACTTCGCGAAATGTAATTTCGCGCAACCACCCGATTTCCCGTAAAATGTTCGGGATATCCGTTGACGGTGAAAAGTACATTTCATAATCCTGAACCTCAGCCAAAAAGTCAGTTGCCCTGATTTTGTTTATTTCCTGCTCAAGCAGCTGTGGATCAACCGCTTCGATGATTGGTTCGGGCTGCACCTTTGCCCGAAGCGGAACAGTAAAATAGGTTTTTCTGGCTTCTATAGTGGTTCCCAGAGCATAAGTTTTGGCCCTAAGAAAACGCATTAACTGAGCATTGTCATTGAAATCAGAAATTTCTTCGCGCAAAATGGGTTTACCAATGCGTATTTTAACAGTGTGTTTTTTCTTGTTCAGCATTTCAGATGGGAGTCTGGCTGTTCGTAACCAAGGATGAACCAATCCCAACAAATTGAACAACAGGCTATTACCTCCACCAAAATAGACAGGAACCACCTTTGCCCCTGATTTGGTGATCAGTTTGCCTATCATGGGGTTCCAGGCTTTATCCACGATTTTTCGGGATTTATTTTGAATTGCTGATACTTCGCCTGCCGGAAAAACTCCAATTGCTTCACCTTTTGAAAGCATTTCGAGTGTAGTTTTGATGCCTGCCAAGCTTCGTTGTGTGCTATTCTTTAGTTCAAAGGGGTCAACAGGGATGAAATAGTCTTGGAGTGGCTCAACATTCTTCAGGATGAAGTTTGCCATCACTTTGAAATCGGGCCGGTAGTTTGCAATAATTTTGATCAATATCATCCCGTCGAGTCCACCATAGGGATGATTTGCAATGAAAACGACAGGGCCGGTGGCAGGAATATTCTTCAGATCGTTTTCAGGGATATCATAAGACACTTTAAATTCACGAAAGCAAGCATCAATAAATCCCACTCCATGTATATGCTTATGCTGGTCATATAGTTTGTTGAGTCGTTGGAATTTAAGAATCTTCATCAGGGGGCCTGCCAGTAATTTCAGACGCAATTTTCCCAACGATAACGCATCAGCAAACTTATCCCGCTCAATAAGGGTCATGTTCAGAATGTTTGGGGGTAAAATTACAAAATAATCATTATCTAATTAATCTCTTCTTGAATCAATTTCAGGCAAAACTGTTCGGGTTATTCAGCCTGGTAGGCTAATGAAACTCTCGTAAGACTGCCAGCGAACTCAAAGTCCTAATTCTTCAAAGCAAGGAATGTAATTCACGGGTATGGCAGTTTGCTGCTGATAATCAAGCGCTAAGCAAAAATGCTGTAACCCATTGGTCAGCACCATGTACCGAATTAGTAGCGCAAGGTTATAGCGTGTAGCTTGTTCAAAAGCTGCATGGTCAATTTTTACGGCAGGTTGTTTGCACTCAACCACCATTTGTGGCTTTCCCTGTCGGTCAAATACAATGATATCGCACCGTTTTGACAGTCGGCTCACTTTTATGGTTTTCTCCACACCTATTAAACCAATAGGAATTTGCCGTTCCTCAATCAAAAACCTGATAAAATGCTGCCTCACCCATTCTTCGGGAGTTAGCGCAACGTATTGCTTCCTCACCATGTCAAAAATCTCTGGTTTACCCTCCCGCTCCCGAATGGTGAAATTGTAAGCCGGAAGATTTAATTTGTGCATGGGTTAGGGGAAATCGTTGACCAAAGTAGTAACATTTTTTTGAAAAAGATTACATTTGCCCATTCTATCCTCTACCTTACGTCCATGAAAACCAAAGAAGACATTGTGCATAACTGGTTACCACGATACACTGGTACCAATATCGAAGAATTTGGTGAATATATCTTATTGACCAACTTCTCACATTACCTTGATTTGTTTTCGCTATGGCATAATGTTGAAATTAAAGGAATTGGCCGTGCCATGCCCAGTGCCACAGCTGGTAATATCACCATGATCAATTTTGGAATGGGTAGTGCCAACGCTGCCACCATCATGGATTTGCTTAGCGCCATCAAACCGAAGGCCTGTTTGTTTCTGGGCAAGTGTGGTGGAACCAAACTGAAACATCAGCTTGGTGAACTGATTTTACCCATTGCTGCCATTCGTGGAGAGGGAACCTCTGACGACTACTTACCACCCGAAGTGCCTGCCCTCCCGGCTTTTAGCTTGCAAAAAGCTGTCTCGACTACCATCCGCGACTATAACAAAGATTACTGGACAGGAACGATCTACACCACCAACCGGCGGGTATGGGAGCATGATGAAGACTTTAAGGATTATTTAGTCGGCATCCGTTGTATGGGCGTTGACATGGAAACTGCTACATTATTTATTGTTGGTTTCGCCAACGCTATTCCAACCGGTGCCCTTCTACTAATCTCCGACCAACCCATGATTTCCAGTGGCATCAAAACCGAACAAAGCGACCGATTGGTTTCAGAAACGTATGTTGAGGATCATCTGCGCATTGGTATTGACTCGCTACATCAGCTCATTAATAACGGTCTCACTGTTAAACACCTGCGTTTCGATTAATCGAATTCCAACATCTTAAACCAGCACATGACTTTCCAGGAGATCATTTCTAACCTCAGGAAGCGCATTTTTCACACGGTTTATCTTCTTACAGGAGATGAACCTTATTATATTGATGAAATTGCGGGATTTGTTGAGAAAAATGTTCTTAGCCCCGAAGAACGCGAATTCAATCAACTGGTGTTCTATGGTCGCGACACCAACATGCCATCTGTGATCAGCCATTGTAAGCGTTACCCTATGATAGCAAGCCATTTTGTTGTGATTGTGCGCGAAGCACAGGACCTCGAAAGTCTCGAGGGGCTTGAGTCATACCTTGCCAAACCTCTTGCAAGCACTATATTGGTGCTGTGCTATAAATACAAAAAATTTGACGGTCGAACAAAACTTGCAAAAAAAATTAAGGAAAAAGCAATCTTTTTCGAGTCCGCAAAACTTTATGACAACAAAATCCCCGGCTGGATTGAAACTTACCTTCAGCAAAATGGCATGAAGGTAACGCCCAAGGCCGCCGAGATTATGGCTGAGTACCTCGGAAGCGACCTTGGTAAAATTGTAAACGAGCTACAAAAATTGCTGATCAATCTTGCACCAGGCACCATCATTAACGATGTTTTGGTGGAGCAAAATATCGGAATCAGTAAGGACTTCAATGTGTTTGAATTTCAGAAGGCACTCGGGCATAAAAACATCTTCAAGGCCAATCTTATTGCGAACTATTTCGCTGCTAATCCCAGAGAAAACCATATCCTGAAGATCATACCCATCCTTTACTATTATTTTCTCAAGCTCATGATTTATCATCAGTTGGATAATAAAAACGATGATAATGCTGCAAAGGCTCTGGGTGTAAACCCTTTTATTCTAAAAGATTATAAACTTGCAGCCCAGCATTATGATTTGCAGAAGCTTGGTTCAATCATCGGCTTATTAAGACAATATGACTTGCGAGCAAAGGGTGTTGATAATGAATCGACAAGCGATGGAGAACTACTCAAAGAGATGGTTTACAAAATTCTTCACTGATCACCGGGCATCATACATATCGTAGATCAATGCCCTGTATTTATCCAGGATAAAATTTCGGCGTAGTTTAAGCGTGGGACTTAACTCCCCCGATTCAGGAGTCCATTCATGATCTGTAAGCCTGAAGGTTTTTATCTGTTCGGTTTTGTTTATCGTTATATTCATTTCGTCCACCTCGCGTTGAATCCGTTGAATCACCCGTTCATCTTTAATAGCCTCCGCATGCGAAATGAAATCATATCCTTTTGAGGAGCACCAGCCGCGCAGGTGGACAACACTCGGGACAATGATGGCAGCAGCGAAATGTTTGTTTTCGCCTAGGACAATTATGTTTTCAATAAAATCGGATTCTTTGAATCGGTTTTCGATCTCCTGGGGGGCAATGTATTTTCCGCCGGAAGTTTTGAACATTTCTTTTTTCCTGTCAGTTATTTTTAGATACTTGCCTTCGACCAGCAAGCCGATGTCACCGGTATGGAACCAACCCTCGTTATCGATCACTTCGCTGGTGAGTTCAGGCTCCTTATAGTAGCCAAGCATTACATTCGGCCCTCTGCAAAGTATCTCGCCATCGGGTGCAATCATTACTTCTACCCCATTAAGTGGCGGGCCGACGGTACCAAACTTCATGCCCTCCGGCTCAAAGTTGCTTACCGCCACCACGGGCGAAGTTTCGGTCAGCCCATACCCTTCCATCACTTGTATTTTGGCAGCCCAAAAAACTCTTGCGATCTTTGGTCTGAGGCTGGCCCCACCTGAAACGATAAATCGAAGTTTTCCTCCCAACGCCTTACGCCATTTGCGATATACCAGGTGGTCGGCTAGTTTACGGCGTATTTCATATAAATTACTGTTCTGCCCAGGGTGTTCATAGTCCTCGGCTAATCGCATGGCCCAGAAATAAATTGATTTTTTTATACCTTTGAGAGACCGACCACGGGTATTAAAACCGTCATACATTTTCTCGAGCAGACGAGGCACGGCACACATCATATCGGGTTGTAACTCGCGAAGGTTGTCGCCAATTTTTTCTATACTTTCAGCATAGCAAACACTAATGCCAAGGTACTGATACATATAGTTGAGCATGCGCTCATAAACATGGCATAGTGGCAAAAAGCTCAGCGCCTTACTTACATTCTTAGGCTCAACAATGTTAGCTGTTGCCATAAAGTTGCTCACAAAATTGCTATGGCTGAGCATCACCCCTTTGCCAGCACCTGTGGTGCCTGAGGTATAAATGATGGTGGCAAGATCGCCGGGGGAAATTCCTGCGCTAATCTCTCGTATCAAGCTGTTGTTTTGTTCTTTCTGCCCCAACACCAGTAATTCTTTCCAATGCCTCACACCTTCGGTCTTCTCAATAGCAAACACTGCCTCGAGGGTGTGAACCCGGGGCAGAATGTCGCAAATTCTGTCATATATGCTTCGATCTGAAACAAAAATAAAACGAACATCCGCATGGCTAAAGATATGCAGGAAGTTATGCTGGCTGAGGGTGGGATAAACCGGGACGTGCACCGCCCCGATTTGCATGATGCCCATGTCGAGGTAATTCCAGGCAGGGCAATTATTGATAATGGTGGCAATTTTATCGCCTTTATGTACACCCAGGGCAAGTAATCCGGAACTGACCCTATCGGCGAAATTAAGGTATTCGGTTGCGGTAAATGCTTTCCACTCCTGCCCCTTGCGAAAAGTAAAAACATCCTTTTTCGAGGAATATTTTCCTCGATACAGTTCGAGAAGATCGAAGATTCGAAGAACTTGCGCTTCCATCGAAAAAGGATGTTTTAAGAAAATAATCCGGAACAATAATCATGCAATGATACGATTTTGGGAGTTATTCAGCAAGGCTGAACAGCTTAGCTACAGAACTTTTATATTTATTGGCAATATAGCTCCGCCTTATTTTCAGGGTGGGGGTCAATTCGCCTCCATCTACGTTCCATTCATTGCCAATTAGTTCAAACCTTTTAATTTGCTCATATGAGCCAAAACTAACGTTAAACTTATCTACCTCGACCTGAAAACGCTTACGCAACACTGAGTTTTCAACCATTTCGGCATCGGTAGAATAAGGTATGTTTTTAATAACGCAGTATGATTTAAGATGAACAAAATCGGGTACAATGAGGGCAGCTGCAAATTTCTGATTTTCGCCAAGCACCATGAGGGTATCAATGAAAGATGATTCTTTGAACTTTTCTTCCATTACTTCGGGGTTAATATATTTTCCGAAAGAGGTTTTAAAGGCAGCTTTTTTGCGCCCGGTGATGGAAAGTTGCCCATCGGGCTGGAGGAGGCCAATGTCGCCTGTGTGCAGCCAGCCATCTTCTTTGATGGTTTGGCGGGTCAGTTCAGGTTCTTTATAGTATCCCAGCATAATATGAGGTCCTTTGGTTAGTATCTCACCATCTGGAGCTATTTTAACTTCCACATTGCTTAGTGGGGGACCTACTGTACCGAAATCGTGGCCATGCCTGCCAAAATGCTGCACGGCAATACAAGGAGATGTTTCGGTGAGGCCGTATCCTTCGAGTACTGGTATACCAGCAGCCCAAAAGATTCGCGACAAGCGGGGTTGCAAGGCGGCACCACCAGAAACCATCACATTAAGATTTCCTCCGGTGGCAGCTCTCCATTTCGAAAACACCAGTTTGCTAACAATCTTAAGCTGCAGCTTGTAGAATAAGCCGTTTCCGCCATGTAGTTTAAAGCGATTGCCCAGATTCACTGCCCAAAAGAAGAACATGCGCTTGATGCCTTTAAGTTTACGGCCGGTGTTCATAATTTTGTCGAAGATTCTTTCGAGCAACCGTGGTACTGTTGACATGAGCTGTGGCTTCACTTCCTTCATGTTATCGGCAATAGTAGCCATACTCTCGGCATAATAGGTTGCCACGCCAAGATATTGCCATGTATAGTTGATTGTCCGTTCATAGATATGACAAAGGGGTAGATAACTCAGTGCTTTATCTTTGCCTTCAAGGGGTGGTATATGCCTCACAGCCATCACATTGCTCAAGATATTGTTGTGCGAAAGCATTACACCTTTGGGATTGCCTGTGGTACCTGATGTGTATATCAGCGTAGCCAGGTCGTTGGGTTTGATTGTTGCCTTTATGGCTTCAACTTCTTCGGGTACAGGGTTTTTCCTGGCTTCTTCTACCAGGTCGCAAAGACAAGGGGTATCGGCAATCTTTGTAAAAGAATAAACACCTTTGACTGAGGCAACCTTGGGTAAGATATGCTGTATTTTGCGCAGCAGGTCTTTGGTGCTGATGAATACATATTTCACTCCGGCGTGATTGAGGATGTATTCATAATCGGCTTCGCTGATGGTAGGGTTACAACGGAACATGAACTGCTCCTACCATCATAGTGCCCATATCGAGGAAATTCCATTCGGGGCGGTTGTTCGAAATACTTGCAATGGTATCGCCGGGTTTTACGCCGAGTGCTAACAACGCATAGGCTACTCCATAAGCGTTTTCGAGGTACTGGTCAACATTGTAGGTGATCCATTTCCCATTTTCTTTTCCGGCTAATACCGAATCGTGGTGGGAGAAATTCTCCTTAATGTGCGGAAGAATGTCAAAAAGGCGGGTGACGTTTGTGCTCATTTCTGTTTTTGTTGGTTAATAACTGAGGTTGATTTCTGTTTTTATTCTGTTCTCCTGAATATTTGTGCTGCTGATGCCTGGGCGGTGGGCATCACCAGTATATCTTGTATGTTAACATGAGGCGGGCGGGTTGCCACAAACCAGATTACTTCGGCAATGTCTGCAGCCGCCAATGGCTCAAACCCAATGTAAACACCGTCGGCTCTCTGGCGATTGCCATGAAAACGAACGGTCGAGAACTCGGTGTTTACAGCTCCAGGTGCAACTTGTGTAACTTTGATACCATGGGGCAGCATATCCAAACGCATGGCTTGGGTGAGGGCCTCCACGGCAGACTTGGTAGCACAATAAACGTTGCCATTTAAATAAACTTCCTTACCGGCAATAGAACCAATATTGATGATGTGGCCTTTGCCCTGCTTAATCATGATGGGAGCAACTTTTCGGGTTACGTAAAGCAACCCTTTCACATTGGTGTCAATCATTCTTTCCCAATCGTCAATATCTCCACTCTGAATGGGATCAAGACCCTGAGAAAGGCCTGCATTATTGAGCAAAACATCAATGTTCTTCCAGCTATCGGGCAACGAGTCAATAGAGGAATCAACTGCCTGTCGGTCGCAAACATCAAAACAAAGCGGGAGCACTTCCGAGTTATGCTCCTTTATCAATAATTTGGACAGCCCCTCAAGCCGGTCGTTGCGACGACCGGTGATGATAACCCGATAACTTTTTGATGCAAAAAACTTTGCAGAAGCTTCGCCTATGCCACTGGTAGCACCTGTGATAAGGATGGTTTGGTCCATTGTTCGCCTACAAAGCTAAAAAGATTTGCTAAACTGAGAATTATCAATCAACTAATTCTGGTGATATTGCTTTTTGCCAGATGTTGTAACCTTTTTCATTCATGTGGAGCATATCCTCAAGGAAGAGGGTGGTATCTGGTATGTAATTTTCATTCAGCATATCATCCCAGATATTCACAAAACCTGCATTGGACGAGTATTCCATGAATATACGAATACCCTGATTAGCATCGTTGAACTTTTCGGCCAGGTACCATCTGCTGGGGCTGGGTTTCATTGAGATGTATGTGATCTGTGTATCAGGCAATCCTGTTCTGATAAGGTTGAAAAGTGCGATGAACCTTTGAACAACTATTTCCGGGGTGATGGTATCACTGAATGCGAGGTCATTTTCTCCGCAATAAATTACAACCTGTCTGGGAGTATAAGGCAAAACAATGTCACGTGCATATCGTAGCTGATCATCAAGGGTCGAACCACCAAATGCCCGATTGATTATTTTAAATTCCGGGAAATAGTTTTGCAAATCCTGCCACATGGTAAATGATGAACTTCCAATGAACAAGATGGCATGCCGGGGCGGAGGGTTGACTTTGTCAATTTCATTAAAACGCCTTATCTCACTGGCAAAAGGATACTCTTTATCCCGAGCAAACCCCTTGAAAAACAAGAGCGTCATTAGGAGGAATAGAATGTGGTTTTGTCGTTTCATTTTGATTCATTGGGTTATAGAAGCACGATGCAATAATAGCGCAATGCTCTTTTCAGGATTATGTATAGGATCACTACAATTTTATCTCAATTATATTATTCTGCATCTGCAGCATAGCCATAAACTGTTCTTTTGGAATGACTGCTCCACCCCTGCGATATTTGTTAGCATCCAACGTGAACTGAATGACTTTACCGTTAATGGTAACAGTTTTTGGACTGAAACTGCCTTCCTTAATTGTATATCTGAATGCCACACAATGGCCCATGAAATCCATTTGTGCAACAAATCCATCAAAAGATTGCGGCATTACCGGATCAATAATTATGTTTTTGTGTTCGACCCGCAAACCAAGCAATCGTGAAACGATGATGCTGATAAAAATACCAGGCCCGCTTGAATACACCCGCCATCCGCCTTTGAGGGTACAGTTACCTGCTTTAATTTCATGGTAACGTTCATCCGCCTCATAGCGACTCTTAAAGGTAACATCAGAACTGCTGTAATAACAATTTGCCTGACGGATATCCCCGCAAGGCACAATGTCTCTGTACCCAACCGGTATAGCCTGGCGAAGCGCTTTCACAAAAGCATCGACTTTGCCTGTGCGGGCCAGCGACTCGGCATAACGGATGTGTTCATGCACGTACATTAGGCCAATCTCGCGGCCAAAGAAGGTGCTGCTTTCGGCCCGTTGGAAAATAGTCTGGATTCCTCCTTGATATTTAAGAGGACGATCCATCAGGCGGGCGCCATCAGGCCCTTTCAGGTGCTGTTCGATCAGGTTCAGGTGGTGCTGTGCCTGCTCTTTTGTAAATATTTCGCTGATAATGCCGCGCTCCATTGGTAAAATACTGTAGCGGATACCTGTTGTCGTATCACTTGGGTGAAGTAATACGCTAATTCCACCGTCATTTTCTACCAGACCATATCCAGCCACCACTCCATCCTTTACCAGGTATTTGTTAAAATCGGCTTTAATCTTCTGACAAATATTTGCCAGTTCTTCCGCCTTTTGCGTGTTACCTGTATGTTCATAAACTATTTGATATTGCATGAAGGCCTGATAATTCATCTCCACTGTCCAACTTGAAATCAGGCGCTGTGCCAGCTCTTTGCTTACCGGTTGCAGGGAGTCGTTCCAATCGCCTCCGCCAAACGGCACCAGTGCAGTTCCAGGGATGAAGGAACTTACAATCAGGTTGATTAGCCTTTCGATATGTTCGCTAAGCGGTGTTTTCTCAGCATGTGCAGGGCCTTTTTCATGGTAATAAGGCAAGATTTCGTCAAGTATGGCTAAATCGCCGGTAGTTTTTATGTAACTGGCAAGGGCAATGATACACCAGTAGAAAACATCACCATGAGAGTCGTGTGCGCGAATATGCTGGTAGCTGTCGAACATCCACCATTGCGGCCATCCGCCGTCAGGATTTTGGTTCGAGAAGATGATACGCAATACTTGTTTGACTTCATCATATTTTTCCATGCTCAACAATAGTTCAACCGGCCCCTGGGCAATATCGCGCGTGCCCCAGGCAGCTCCGCTGAATTGCTCCAAGCCATAAGGAGTCAGAAAATGGGTGAGTGCATTCAACCCATACCAGGGCAGTATTTCACGGATGGCCCTGATGTCTTCCTGCCCACCTTCGAGAGATAGGTTTAAACTCATGTCCTGCCAGGCTAAACGGGCATCCTGGCAATCTGAAAACCATTGAGCGTCTGTGTCTCTAAATTCTACTATTTCGGCAGCGGCACATACTTCACCTATAAAACTTATGCAAAACCCGGAGGTTTCCCTGACTTTGAGGATCAATGAAGAGTCCGTCCGGCTTTTGTGATCGGAATAAAGCACCTCATTACCGCGGGCATTGTAATCAGCATGAATGCTTTGAACCCATATCCTGAATTGTGCATTTGGAAATCTTTGGGTAATCATGCTTTCTTTTTTCGGTTTTGCCACATATTCGCCGCTTGCTTTTCCAGGGTAAATTTCCCAGCCATTAAGTTCATCAAACTGATGGGTGATCAACAAACTTACATCATCGCCACTGATCACTTTGAAGTCCATGTTGACCTGCGGAG
>JAUXXY010000042.1 GCA_030684735.1 Bacteroidales bacterium
CAGGTAGGCGATTTCTCTGATCAAGGGATAAACACACCCAAGGCGTTGAAGGTGAAATTGCTACGAAGCACAGCCACTGACACCAGGATTCCGATATGGAAGCTGATGATGAAAAACGTTTATAACCTAAATGCGTACCAGGTCAATCGCGAGGATTTTGTACTCAACATATTGTTTTCAGGAAGTGTGAACAGTGTTCCTACGGGCTACCTGCTCGAAGGGCCTCCCGATGTAAAGGGGGTACCACTCATCAGGGTGTTGAATTTCGACAACCTCAACCCCCAGCTCAACCCCCCGCAAGATGGTTTCTTTGATTTTATTGACGGTGCTGCCACCCAGGGAGGAACTATTCAAGCCTCATCAGGACGTATTTATTTCACTGTGATTGAGCCATTTGGAGGCTATCTCCGCCGAAAACTGGTAGATCCTGAATTAGGCAATAAGTATGCCTTTGACTCACTCTACTCCTTGACAAAATCGGGAGCCTTGCAATATCCCGATAAAAACAAATTCATTCTCGAGGGGATGTACAAGTCTTCGAGCGGTTCAGAAATCGCACTCAATGCCATCAATGTGCCTCGTGGCTCGGTGAAGGTTACTGCTGGAGGCATTCCGCTCACCGAAAACGTGCACTTCCATGTTGACTATACGTTGGGTCGCGTACGTATTATTGACGAAGGCATCCTCAATTCAGGTACGCCCGTCAATATTTCGCTCGAAAGCACCAATATGTTCAACATCCAAACAAAACGCCTTTTTGGCACACGTGTCGAGCATCGTTTCAGTAACAAGTTTTTTATTGGCGCTACTTTTATGAACCTGCATGAGAGGCCGCTTACCCAAAAGGTTAGTTTTGGCAACGAACCCATTAGTAATTCACTGTGGGGTGTTGATTTCGGCTACCAAACCGAATCTATGGGTATTACCCGTCTGCTCGACCGGCTTCCGTTTTACAGCTCTAAAACTCCTTCCCGAATTTCGATGGATGGCGAATTTGCCCATTTTATTCCCGGGCATAGCAAAGCCGTTGGTAAGACCGGAACAACATATATTGATGATTTTGAAGGAAGTAAATCAACCATAGACCTGCGTAATATTGGCAACTGGCATCTGGCCAGCACCCCGCAGTTCCAGACAAATACCGGCATGTTTCCTGAGGCTGCTCCCGGCACCGGGCTGAAGTATGGTTTTAATAGGGCAAAACTGGCATGGTACAACATTGACCGTTCGATTTTCTATGAAAAAACCAGCAACGTTCGGCCACCCAATATTGATAAAAATGAACTCTCTCGCCATTCGGTTCGTGCTGTGCGCGAAACAGAGGTATTTCCTAATGCCGACCCTCCCAGCGGGCAACCCATGATCATGGATATTATGAACCTTGCATACTATCCAAGCGACAAAGGACCTTATAACTTTGATATGCTGCCCACTTCTGTTTCGCGGGGTATCAATGCAGATGGCACCTTGCGCGACCCCCGAACTCGCTGGGGTGGTATTATGCGGGCACTCGACAACACCGATTTTGAAGCAACCAACATCGAATACATTGAGTTTTGGATGATGGACCCCTTTGCCGAAGATAGTCTCCATCCGGGCGGAAACTTGTACTTCAACCTGGGTGATGTGTCGGAAGATATTCTGCGCGATGGTCGGAAAAGTTTCGAAAACGGACTGCCTCCCGGACCAGATGTCACCAAAGTTGACACCACCATTTGGGGTAGGGTGCCAACAGTACAGGCACTTGTGAATGCCTTTGACAATGATCCTAATGCTCGCATATACCAAGACGTTGGCTATGAAGGATTATCAGATAAGGATGAAAGAACTTTTTTTAGCAACTATCTCCAACTCACTGCACAGCAATTTGGCGCTCAAAGCGGTGCGTATAGTACAGCCTTTGGAGATCCATCAAATGATAATTTTCAATACTTCAGGGGTACTACTCTCGATAACGACGACAGATTCCGAAGCATAGCACGTCGGTATAGAGATTTCAATGGCCCTGATGGAAACTCACCGGCGTCGCAACAGTATACCGAGGACTATCCAACACTTTTCAACAGTTTGCCAAACGTTGAAGATTTAAATCGCGACAACACATTGAGCGAGTCGGAACGTTACTATCAATACAAGGTAGAGATGAAACCTGGCAACATGAAGATCGGGGAGAATTATATTGCCGATATCCAACACGCTCGCAATATCCCACTCGAAAACGGCACCAGGGGCGAAGTAAAATGGTATCAGTTTAAAATCCCTTTGCGTAGCCCAAATCTAGTGGTGGGCAACATACAAGACTTCCGCTCCATTCGTTTTATGCGAATGTTCTTCAAAGGTTGGGACAAGGAAGTCATCCTTCGGTTTGCTACCCTTGAATTAGTTCGCAGCGAATGGAGGCGCTACTATAACGAACTTTTCGAGCCAGGTGACTGGATCCCAAATCAACCCGAGACCCACTTCGAAATTTCAACCGTAAACATCGAAGCTAACGGATATAGGCAACCCATCCCCTATGTTTTGCCTCCTGGTATTGAACGCGAAATAAACCTCGGAACTATTCAGCAACAGCAAAAAAACGAACAATCTATGGTCCTCAGGGTGTGCGGTTTGGCTGACGGAGATGCCAGGGGAGCCTACAAAACCACAGATTTTGATTTCAGACAGTTCAAACGTCTGCAAATGTATGTGCATGCTGAAAAAATTATTGCCGACGATGAACTCAAAACCGGCGACCTGACAGCCTTCATCCGGATTGGCTCCGATTTCACACAAAACTATTACGAATATGAGGTCCCTCTTGAATTTACTCAGTGGCACACATCATCCGTTAACGCCGAAGCCATATGGCCCGGAGCCAACAGCTTTGATGTTGAACTGGAAAAACTGGTTGATGCCAAGAAAAAACGCAATGAACAACTGACCCTGCCGGGAACCAACATCACCGTTTCTACACCATTTTACTCTGGCGACGGCAAGAACAGGATCACTGTAGTGGGCAATCCAAGCCTTAGCGATGTAAAAGCATTGATGATTGGAGTTAGGAATCATAAAAAACGAAGTGTGCTCGACAATGACGACGGACGCCCCAAATGCGCCGAAGTATGGTTTAACGAGTTAAGGCTGACCGATTTTAACAACAAAAGCGGTTGGGCTGCTACAGCAAGAGCCAACGTTATCCTGGCCGATATTGGAAACATCATGCTGTCAGGATTGTATAACACTCCCGGATTTGGCAGCATTGAAAAGCGAGTTTCGGAGCGAACCATTGAAACCTATTCGCAATTCGATATTGCCACTAACCTGGAGTTGGGTAAGCTTTTGCCAGAGAGCCTAGGTTTGAGGATTCCGATGCACTACGACTATTCCGAAGCTCGCAGCACACCTCAATACAATCCGCTTGACCCCGATATTCTCTATCGCGACGAGATCAAAGACCTCGATAAAAACGAACGCGACTCTTTGCGTCTGCGTACGCAGGAGCTAAGCCAGCGCAAGAATCTCAACTTCATGAATATCAGAAAAGAACGCACCGGAAAAGCAACAAAAATCAGGTTGTGGGACATCGAAAATATTGACCTGTCCTATGCTTACTCCGAAATAAACCGGAGAAATATTGATATTCAATATGATATGAAAAAGACCTATCGTGGTGGCATCGGGTATAATTTTTCGCACAATCCAAGCATGGTCAAGCCTTTTGATAAAATTACGAACATTAGGTTAATAAAAGACTTCAACTTCTATTACATGCCCCGTTCGTTATCATTCCGAACAGATATGAACCGTGAATACAATGAACAACTATTGCGTAACAAAAGCACAGCCCTCATCAAAATTGACACCACATACATCAAACGTTGGGACTGGAGTCGTTTGTATGATCTGAAATACGATATCACACAAGGCCTGAAAGTTGAGTTTAATGCCAATGCCAGCGCCTTTGTTGATGAACCTGCTGGTGCTGTCGATCGAAGTAAACCTGGATATAATGCTGTGCGGGACTCGATTATAGATGAAATTTATTCCATGGGCACCATCAACAACTACACCCAGAACTTCGATGTGAATTATGTTTTGCCGATTAACAAGCTAAAACTTTTTGATTGGGTTTATATCAATGCAAGATATTCCGGAACTTTCCGCTGGCAGGCCTCGCCGCGAAGTGTTCAGGCAATTCTTGGAAATACCATAGAAAACAACAACAGCATACAAATTAACTCAAACCTGAGATTTTCCAGTCTTTACAACAAAGTTGATTTTCTAAAAAAAGTAAATCAGGTTTCCACGCGATATGGAGCTTCCCGGATGCCCACTTCGCGCCCCGGCGACAGGCAAGCCCAACAACAACCTAAAGCAGCTGAGGCAGATACTATAAAAACACCTTTCGATTTTTCAAAGGTTTTCAAGGCTGCCGGTAATACTGTACTGCGTATCATGATTGGACTCAAGGATGGTTCGCTAAGCTACACAGAGAATAATGGAACACTGCTACCGGGTTTCATGCCCGAGCCAACATTTGTGGGCAATCGCCTGAGCGATAATGCGCCTGGTTGGGGTTTCGTATTCGGCGATCAGAAAGACATAAGATATACGGCTGTTCAAAATGGGTGGCTTTCAACCGATTCATTGCTAAACATTGCCTACCTTACCCGCTCTTCGAAAAATCTTGTCATACGTGCCAATTTCGAGCCCCTGCCTGATCTTCGCATAGAGCTCACAGCCGATCGTACCGAGGCCATTAACCACCAGGAGTATTTTAAAATGGGTAGCAATGGACAATTCAACTCATTTTCTGCCCAGCAAAGTGGCAGTTTCAGCATGTCGTATATCATGTGGAATTCGGCATTCATAAGCGATCGTAAAGATCATTCCTCGCAGGTGTTTGAGAGATTAAAAGAAAACCGCCTTGTCATAGCACAGCGCCTCGCTCGTGACAATCCCCTCTCGCAAGGCCTTGATACATTAGGTTTTCCCGACGGATATGGCCAGTCGGCACCGGATGTGCTCATACCGGCATTCCTTTCAGCCTATTCAGGGCAGGATGCCTCCAAAATAAACCTTAACATTTTTCCAAAGATTCCCTTGCCATGTTGGCGGGTTATCTACAACGGTTTCTCGAATATGGAGTTTTTTAGAAAGTATTTCCGGAACTTCACCATATCCCACTCTTACAGGACCAACTATAACATCGGGTCATACCTCACAAACCTCGAGTTTGTCGAAGGATTGGGAATTCGCGATGTATCCGGTAACTTTATATCTGATAAGCGAATTGAAGTCGTTACCATAACTGAACAATTCAGTCCACTACTCAATATTGATATGACTTGGCATAACAGCCTGCTTACAAAACTCGAAATGAAGCGCTCGCGCAATCTTGCGTTTAGCTTCGTAAATAACCAACTCACCCAGGTTACTAGCAACGAATATGTGCTTGGACTTGGATACCGGATACAGAACGTTAAATTTCTTATTACTTCAATTGGCATGGGTGGTAAAGGACGCAGACAACAAGTGAGCAGCGACCTGAACCTTAAGGTGGATGTTTCGATGCGTGAAAATAAAACTGTTTTGCGGCGTGTTGATGAAGAACTTGACCAGGTGTCGGCTGGTCAAAATATTCTTTCAATCAATGCCTCAGCCGATTACATGATGAACCAAAACCTTTCAGTGAGGGTGTTCTTCGAGCGCACCGCAACTAATCCATTCATTTCGAATCAATTCCCAAATTCCAGCACATTTGCAGGCATAAGCCTGCGATTTTCTCTGGCCCAATAGATTGTGCTTGCTTTTCGTTATACAAACCAAATAGTTGATAAAAATAATTATTATCGCGCCTCTCATCCAGGAATTTTTTATTTTTGACTTCTGAATTCATGACCAAATCTTAACTGCAATGAAAATACCTGGCAATTTAAAGTATACCAAAGATCACGAATGGATTAGTCTTGATGGTAATGTGGCAACCATCGGAATCACCGATTTTGCACAGCACGAGCTCGGCGACATTGTGTTTGTTGAGGTTGAAACAGTCGGAGAGTCGCTCGAAAGGGAGGAAACGTTCGGGATAATTGAAGCGGTAAAAACTGTTTCCGACATGCTGATGCCTGTCTCCGGGGAAGTATTGGACTTTAACGAGAAACTGCTCGATTCTCCTGATCTGGTGAACAAAGATCCCTATGATGAAGGGTGGATTATCAAAATTGCCGTTGCCAACAATAGTCAGTTGGACGATTTGTTATCGGCAGATCAATATTATCAACTCACTGAGTCGAAATAAAAGAGCTGTTTGCTGATTTATTTTTTACGCATGTTTTTCAGTTGCTACCGGGCTGCCATAGAGTGGACAATTTTCATTCTGTGCGTTACCCTACTTCCTGGCTGATATATCCTGAAATTACGACGCCTTGGGATTTGATATAACCCGGCAAGCTTCTTACCTTTTTCTCTATAATGTATTGTCCTATCTGCTCATCGATAGCTTGGTTAAGCAATATGGGAAAACGTTATTTCGAGATTATGGTACAAAAATTGCGCTATCATTATTCGTAATGCTTGGGGTGATAATCGAAATGCTACTATTCAAATTGGGTATCAACCGCAGGGAAAACAATTACGGTTTTTTAGCCAGTATAGGTGGCGTTTTTTTAAGATGGAGAGTTTATTTGATCGTTTATTGAAAAAAAGTTGAGGAGAATAAAGACCAATTGAAAAAATAATAATATTTTAGCCCTGTTTTTGTAATGACAATTGCTTTCCAATAATCAAATAAAAAAAATATGGAATCGAAAAAATCAGCCAAAGCCAATCTTGAAAACAAACGCAGAATGTTTGTGCAGATTGGCCTCATCGTTGCCCTGACGATTACATTGGTTGCCTTTGAATGGAAATCCTACGACAGGATAATGACCGATTTAGGCGAACGCGAAATGGTGGATATTCCGGAGGAAATGATTGAAATCACCCGGCAGGATCAGCCACCCCCACCTCCTGCTCCCCCTCCACAAACAACACTGATCAATATTGTTGAAGACAACGTTGAAATTAAAGATGATATCATCATTAATGTGGATGTAGACCAGAAAACAAGAATTGAAGCGTATATCCCTCCGGCAGTTGTTGAAAAAGAGGTGGAAGAACACGAGATTTTTATTGTGGTCGAAGTTTCTCCCTCATTTCCGGGTGGCGAAGCTGACAGAATTCGCTTCTTACAGGAGAATATTCGGTATCCCCAGATGGCCAGGGAAAGTGGAATCCAGGGAACTGTTTATGTGCAGTTCGTTGTTGAACGCGATGGCAGTGTTACCGATGTAAAGGTGCTCCGTGGTATTGGGGGCGGATGCGACGAAGAAGCTATTCGCGTTATCAAGGCCATGCCAAAATGGAATCCGGGAAAGCAAAGAAACCGGCCGGTTCGCGTACAGTTTACCATGCCCATTAGGTTTACGCTGCAATAAAACTATCGAAAATAAAATAAAAAAGGCTGCTTTGTAGTGAAGCAGCCTTTTTTCTTTAGACTTTTTTAACGATTATTTACCACTGTTGTTGTGCTGCAAATAGTTATCGAGAGCTCTTGCCATTGAAGGCCACTCAGGAGTTGGTGCAGAAAGATCGAGACGTAAACCAGCATCAATTATAGCTTGGGTTGTAAGGTAGCCAAACCCGCCAATCTTAATATGACCCTGGGTAAAGTCAGGGTAATTCTTATAGAGCGACTTAATACCTTCGGGACTGAAGAAAATCAACATGTCAAAATCGAGAGGGCCGACTTCGCTCATATCGTTGGGCACAGTTTTGTAAAAAACAGCTTGTGTGAATTTGATCTTGTTGTTTTCCAGTAGTTTTAGTATGTCTTCCTTGCACACGTCTGAGGTTGGGAGCAGAAAACGGTTGTGCGAGTGCTTTTTGATAATGTCCAGAAGGTCGTTGAAATCGCGGTTACCGAAAAAGATCTTGCGTTTGCGGTAAACAATATATTTCTGTGTGTAAAGAGCTATGGCTTCGGTAATGCAAAAATATTTAAGGGTTTCGGGTATTGCGTAGCGAAGATCCTCACACATCCGGAAAAAATGATCAACCGAAACTTTACTTGTAAAAATAACGGCAGAATAATCCTGCACATATACCTTTTGCCTGCGAAAATCCGACACGTTTAGTTGCTCAACCTTTATAAAAGGATGAAAGTCAATTTGAACACTGTATTTGCGGGCAATATCATGATAAGGCGACTTGTCGTTCTCGGGTTTGGGCTGGGAGATCAGGATTCTTTTTATTTTCATACACCACCAATAATCTACTAAAAAATTTGCTGATTCTGAAATTCGCTGCAAAAGTAAATATTTTTTTAATGCGAGCATCATATCAAAGGATAATCACGCGGTTTTTGCCGCAGGCAGATTCCCAATCAATAAGTATTTAAATGATTGTAGATTAGTGCGTTAAGCACCTTGGCCTGATGACCGCAACAGTACTGTCAATTGCTAAAGGTAGCCATGAGGTTTATTTCCATGAAATAGGGAGAGGAAGCTAATTATCCACAACCATCTTTCCTTTCGCATCATAAACAAGTTCCAGCTCATTCCAATTGCTGTCGTATACATAGATTTTGTAGCGGATTTTCTTACGAGGCATTTCAACCTTGTAAACATAGCCTCTTTCATACTCGCTATAACCACTTTCGTAAAATACCAACGCCACTATCTCGGGCAATTCGTCGTATTCGATGATGTGTTCAGTGCGTAACCATTTCCCTGGCCGATCAAAGAAGGATTCATAGAAATTTTTGTCCTGGTAAAACGAAACCAAAAATTCGGGAAAATTATCAGACCATTCGACCTCAGTGACATTGGGATGCATTTTCACAAACATTGCCCTGGCCTTTTCAGGAATCTTGTGATAGGCATTCTGCGATGTAGCCGTTAATACGAATAGTGTAAAAAACAGAAGGTTATAATATTGGATGCTGCACTTCATTGAAATTATTAACTCAAAATTCATGCCTTATTATTTCGATAAGGGTAGAATAGTTTTGTTCATACATTATTTATGCTCTGAAGTTGGTTATAAACCATTGCTCCTTTAATTGGGCCAATGCATTCTCGAATTTGTTCAAGACTGGCTTTTTTAAGATTTTTTATGGACCCAAATTCGCTGAGCAATTTATCGGACAGAACCTTATCTATGCCCCTGATTTGAATCAGTTCGGTTTTAATGGTTCCTTTTTCTCTTCTTTTGCGGTGGTGAGCGATGGCAAACCGATGGGCTTCGTCACGCAGACGCTGTATCACCTTAAGGGTCTCCGATTTTTTGTCTAGATACAAAGGCATTGGATCGCCAGGTCTGTAGAGCTCCTCTAATCGTTTGGCAATACCTATGACTTCGACTTTATCCCGAATTTCTAGTTTTTCGAGACTATGCAATGCAGCATTCAATTGTCCTTTGCCGCCATCAATCACAATGAGTTGCGGGAGGGGTTGTTTCTCGTCGAGCATTCGTTTGTAGCGGCGATATACAATCTCTTCCATCGAGGCAAAATCGTCGGGACCGGTAACAGTACGGATATTGAAATGACGGTATTCTTTTTTAGTGGGTTGAGCATTAGTAAACACCACCACCGATGCCACGGCAAAAGCACCTTGGATGTTCGAATTGTCGAAACATTCGATGCGTTGGGGGGGGTGGCTCAAGGCCAGGTCTTTTTGCATGGTTGCCAGCATCCGGCGGCTGTGCCTTTCGGGATCAACCAGGTCTTTTTGTTTCTGCCGCTCCAGCTGAAAATAGCGGGCATTTTTCAGCGAGAGCTCAAGGAGGTGTAACTTATCGCCTCTTTTCGGTATAATGAAATGAATACCAAGAAGATCAATGCCTGGATCAAACGGTACCAGCACTTCCTTGGCATCGCTTTCGTAGCGCTGCCTGAACTCGGTGATCACGATGCTCAACACCTCTTCGTCGCTCTCGTCCAATTTTTTGTGAACCTCAACTGTGTGCGATTGAATGATGGCCCCATCAACTATTTTAAGATAATTTACATACGCGGTGTTGTTGCCGCCTATCAGCGAAAACACGTCCACGTTGGTGATGGAAGGATTCACTACCGTGGACTTACTGCGATACCGGTCGAGCAGTTCAATTTTTTCCTTGACAAAATGGGCCTGTTCAAACTCAAGCCTCTTGGCTGAGTCACTCATTATCGTTATAAGTTGGCGTTTAACCTGTTGCAGGTTACCCTTGATGATATTTCGAACAGCTGCAATGCCTGCCATGTAGTCTTCTTCGGTTTGTACCATTTCGCAAGGGCCTTTGCAGTTGCCTATGTGATATTGCAGGCATACCTTGAACTTACCTTTTCTGATGTTTTCGTTCGTAAGTTGCAACGAGCAGGTTCGCAGAGGATAAAGTTGTCGGACTAACTCAAGCAGGGTATTCATCATCTTTACTGAGGCATAGGGGCCAAAATATTCAGACTTGCATTTATCCGGATTGCGCGTTGAAAAAACCCTGGGGAAAGGTTCATTCTTGATGCATAACCATGGGAATGTCTTATCATCCTTCAGCATGATGTTGTATCGTGGCTGATAGGACTTAATCAGGTTGTTTTCGAGCAGTAGGGCTTCGAGTTCGGTGTCAACGACAATGTGCCTGATTTCAGCAATCTTCTTCACGAGTACCTTTACCTTTCCCGTAAGACTTTGGTCTTTGGTGAAATAAGATGAAACCCGTTTTTTCAGGTTCTTGGCTTTGCCTACATAAAGGATTTTACCCTCACTGTCGAAATATTGATATATACCCGGGCTTTCAGGTAGGGTGCGCAGGGTGGTTTCGAGATGTTGGTAAGGTTTTTTTTCGCGTACCATAATGGCTACTAAAACACAAATTTATTTCATGTGGTTCCAGCCTTGCGCTTTAATCGGAACAAGACTACCTCCTGAAGTAACCAGTTGAACACCATCTTCTTCGTCCGTTATATGCCCGATTATAGTAACACCAGGGATTGTTTTGATTTTTTCAAAATCATCCAGGCTGATTGTGAACAGCAATTCGTAATCCTCACCGCCGTTCATAGCTGCAGTAGAAGGTTGGATGCCAAACTCATCCGCACTATTGATAGTGATTGGATCAATGGGCAGTTTTTCTTCAAAAAGGCGACAGCCGGTTTTCGATTCTTTACACAAATGCAGTATCTCTGAAGCAAGCCCGTCGCTTATGTCAATCATAGCGGTGGGTTTCACCCCTGCATTAAGCAGTGCATGGATGATGTCGAAACGCGGTTCGGGTTTAAGTTGACGCTGCAAGATGTATTCTTTGCCTGCAAGATCGGGTTGCATGGTAGGATCGTTTATAAACACCGCTTTTTCTCTTTCGAAAAGCAGTAATCCCATATAAGAGGCACCCAGATCGCCGCTTACACACACCAGGTCATTGGCCCGCGCCGTGTGACGATAGCAAACGGTGTTTTTGGCCACAGTTCCCAAGGCAGTGATTGACAGAAACAATCCGGATGGGCTGGATGTGGTGTCTCCCCCCACAAGGTCAACTTTATATTTTTTGCAAGCAGCCAGTATGCCTTCGTAAAGTTCGCTCAGGGCTTCCACCGAATAACGGTTCGATACCGAAAGGCCAACCATGACCTGGGTGGGTTTTCCGTTCATGGCCGCAATATCGCTAAGATTAACGACAATGGCTTTATATCCAAGATGTTTCAGTGGTGTATATGTCAAGTCGAAATGAATTCCTTCTATCAATAAATCGGTGGTAGCAAGCAGGTAGTGGTCTCCTACATCAATCACTGCGGTGTCGTCGCCTACACCTTTAACGGTGCTTGCATGATACAATTTAATGTGTTTGGTCAAATGCTCAATCAATCCAAACTCTCCGAGTGCGGATAATTCGGTTCGAGATATGTTATTTTCTGGCATGGTAAAAAGAAAGATTTAGAATAGCGTAAATGTAGCCAATGCAAAAGTATTGAATTGCCTGTGAAGAACAGAAAACAGGATGAATGCTGTTGTTGTAAGTATTTAGATGGCAGGTGTAAATTGCTTGAGAAAGCGCAGGTCGTTTTCGAAAAACAAGCGCAAGTCGTTGATCTGGTAAAGCAGCAATGCCATACGCTCCATGCCTATGCCAAAAGCATAACCGGTATATTCCATGCTGTTTATCCCGCAATTTTCAAGCACACTGGGGTCAACCATTCCACAACCTAAGATTTCAACCCAGCCGGTGTATTTGCATATATTGCAGCCTTTTCCGCTGCATATATTGCACGAAATATCCATCTCGGCTGATGGTTCAGTAAAAGGGAAGAATGAAGGTCTGAGCCGGATTTTTGTATCGGCATCAAACATTTCGCGGGCAAAATATAACAGGGTTTGCTTGAGATCGGCGAACGAAACGTTCTTATCTACATACAACCCCTCGACTTGATGAAATAAACAATGTGCACGTGCCGAAATGGCTTCGTTGCGATATACCCTACCGGGGAATATGGCACGAAGAGGAGGCTTATGTTTTTCCATATACCGGATTTGCACCGATGAGGTGTGGGTGCGCAAGGCGATGTCAGGGTTTTTTTCCAGGAAAAAAGTATCCTGCATGTCGCGCGCAGGATGTTCGGGAGGGAAGTTAAGGGCTGAGAAGTTATGCCAGTCGTCTTCAATTTCAGGACCTTCAGCAACCGGAAATCCTATACGTCCAAATACATCAATCACGCGGTTCATCACTAAGGATACCGGATGGCGTGCACCCAGCTCCTGGAAATCAACGGGCATGGTGAGGTCGGGGGTGGGTTTGAATGCAACACCTTGTGTATCAAAGGCTGTCCTGCCCTGATCGAATTTATTTTGGATGTAATTTTTTAGCTCGTTGAGCAAGCGTCCGGTTTCTTTGCGATGCTCAGGGGCAACCAGTTTAAAATCAGCAAAAAGGTCGTTGAGAACACCTTTTTTCCCAAGATACCTGATCCTGAAGTCTTCTACCTCGGTGGCATGGGCAGCTTTAAAGGCCTCGACCTCAGCAATTATTTGTTGAATTCGTTCCTTCATTCAATGATAATTATTCAAGAATCTTCATTTTCATTTTAATCTCCGTCACCGGGCGGTCGGCCTGTCCGGTGGGCACTGCGGCAATGCGGTCAATCACATCAAGGCCTGATACAACCTCACCAAAAACCGTGTAATCACCATCCAGATGAGGCGAACCTCCTATGGTTGAGTACACTTCAATCTGCTCTTCGGTAAAGGTTTTACCTGAGCGCTGGCCAAGTGCAGTTAATTGCTCAGCAGGGAAAATGCGCCCGTGAACTATATAAAACTGTGAACCGGAAGATTCCTTTTTGGGATTTACTTGGTCGCCCATGCGGGCAGCCGCCAGGGCACCCTTTTTGTGATAATGTTTCTGAATAAACTCGGCAGGGATGGTATAACCGGGATCCTGGCTGCCTGTGGCACCCCCTCCACCCTGGATCATAAATTCCTTGATAATCCGGTGAAAAATTGAACCATTGTAATATCCGTCTTTCACAAGTTTAACAAAGTTATTACGGTGAAGCGGGGTTTCGTTATACAACTTCAATGTGATGTCCCCCATGTCGGTTTGAATTAATACGAGGGTTTCTTTTTCTTTTTTAGCTTGTGGTTGCGACATAACGAAATAGTTGATTGAAAAAAACAATGCAATGGCAAGAGCAATTCTTTTCATGGCGTGAATAAAATTTGATTAATAAAATTATGAGGGCAAAATTACGAAAAATAGATCATGCATTAAACGGCAAAGCTCTCAGCAAAAACCGTATTCATGACCAGTTGCAGTTATTCTTTTTATTGCCGTAGCAGGTGATCTTTGAGTTTTGTATTGAAACAAACCCGGCATAAAGGTTCATAGCTTCCTTTTTCGCCCAAAACCACCAAATGATCGTCGCTGATGGTACGATGGCTATGCTGCGCCAGGTTTCCGCACTCGATGCAGATGGCATGCACTTTCGAAACATATTCGGCGATGGCCATTAAATCCGGAATAGGTCCAAAAGGCTTACCCAGGTAATCCATGTCAAGGCCGGCTACGATCACCCGTATCCCATTATTAGCCAGCTGATTGCAAACCGAAGCCAGTTGGTTATCAAAAAATTGGGCTTCATCAACGCCTATCACATCAACGTCGTGAGCAAAAAGTAATATCTGTGATGCTGTTTGAACGGGGGTAGAGGGGATGGCATTTTCGTCGTGCGAAACCACGTTAATTTCATCGTAACGGACATCAACGCTGGGCTTGAAAATTTCAACTTTTTGCCTGGCAATACGGGCTCTTTTCAAACGGCGGATCAATTCTTCGGTTTTACCCGAGAACATTGACCCGGTGATCACTTCGATCCATCCCCGGCGATTCTGACGATTATACGGTGGTTCAAGAAACATACGGATTTATATGAAATCCCATCGTGAATATTTGCCTCCAAAAGTAAGAAAAGGATTATTAACCCACCAATAAATGTATCCCACAACGGGTAATTTCATAATTTTACACGATCAATAGCGTTTGCCTTCTATATTATTAATCCAAATATCCATGAGTCAAGACATTATCAAAAGTGAAATTGACGAGCTGTTCATAACCATGCGCGAACAGTGGGAAATTATCAAATCCTATGAAGATAAAATTCCCTACATAGAGTTAGATATTCTGATTGAAAATGTTCGTAAGTTCTACGAGGATATCTACCTTATTGACAAAATGAACAAGGCTCCGGGATTTGACACCATGCATATCCGGCAGAAAATTACGCGGGAATCGGCTATTCCTTTCAAAGCCACGCGGCCGGCTGAACCTGAAAAAAATAATACGACAGCACCATTTATTGTTGCACCCGTTGCAACCCCCGACTTCGAGGGAATTCAAGATGCAGTGCCTTTGCCGGGCGGGGTTCAAGAATCTGATGTCGAAAACATTTCAGAATTTCCTACGGAATCATTTGATACCCCTGTTATTAGTGCACCAAATAATGAAGTAGCTGAGCAAACAACTGCAGTATTCCATACCAAATCTACTGAAAAGATTGTTGATGAACCAGATTTGCACCAGGCAGAGCAGCAGGAAGTGCCCATACAAAAGGATTTAGAGCAATCTCACCCAAGCGATCTTTTTGGTGGATTACCCCCGCAAACTGTAGCCGACAAATATCGTGACGAGCGGAAAACAATCAACGAAAAGCTAAACGAAACCAATGGCGACAGCAGTCTTGGGAAGATGATGCAATTCAGCCAAATTTCTGATTTAAAAACAACCATTGGGATCAATGATAAATTTCTGTTTATCAACGAATTATTTAAAGGAGACCTGGCTGGCTATAACAATGCCATCAATCGCCTCAATGCTTGTTCAAATCGCAATGAGGCGATTAACCTGATCGAACAAATGGGTCATCAATTCAAATGGAACCTTCAATCTACCTCAATCATGCGGCTTAACCATTTTATAAAGCGGCGCTTTACTTCCTGATTTACAGGTCATTCAAAATAACATTCACATTTCGCTGAAAATGATTAAGAAATTATTTCTTTCGACCTTTCTTTCTTTCACACTGGTTTCGAACTGGGCACAAGATGTAGCCTATGCACGTATGCTGATTGATAGCCTTGCTTCGCCAACGATGTATGGCAGGGCTTATGTAATGCAGGGCGATAGCCTGGCTGCAGCAGTCATCGCTTCACAATACAAAATCATTGGGTTGCAGGCTTTTAATTCTGACTATTATCAGCCTTTTACTTTGAATGTAAATACTTATCCTGGCAAGGTAGAATTCAGTGTCAATGGCAAATTACTCGTACCCGGCAAAACTTTTGCTGTGAATCCTGGATCACATACTGACAAAGGCATCTATCCCGTTCGCACCTTCAACCGGAAAATGTTTGACAAACCTTGCAGAAGCAAGCGATTCGGCAAACGTAATTATGCCAATCATTATATTTTCTATGATATAGACACACGAGCCATCAAGTCGCGTGACACGCTTAGGATTATTGATTCGTTGATAAAGAATAATGTATTTGGCTCACGCGGAGGAATTTTTCCAAAACCAACCATTTCGTGGCATGTGTGGGCGCGACCAATGAGCGAAAACCCATTCACGGCTTTCAATGTACACCGTAACCAAATTGTGGGAAAAATAAAGAACATTGAAGTGGATGTTGAAGCGGTATATCGAACGGATTATGTTACACGAAATGTAATTGGGTTTATTCCAGGAAGGATGAGTCCCGACAGTTTCCTCGTTGTGTCAGCACACTACGATCACTTGGGCATGATGGGACGGGAAACCGTTTTTCCGGGAGCCAACGATAATGCCAGCGGAACGGCCATGCTCTTAGATTTGGCCCGCCATTACAGTTTACCCGAAAACCGGCCCCACTATTCTATGGCTTTCATGGCTTTTTCGGGCGAAGAAGCAGGGTTGCACGGTTCGAAATACTACACCGAAAAACCTTTCTTTCCTCTCGAAAATATCAAGTTCCTGGTGAACCTTGATATGGTGGGAACCGGAAGCGATGGATTACTTGTATTCAATGCCACCACCGATACAGCCCGCGTTGAGATAATCGAGGCCATCAATGCCAAGAAGGGCTATGTGAAAGAAATACGACGCAGGGGCGTATCGCGCAGCAGCGATCATTATTATTTTCATCAAAATGGAGTGCCCTCGTTTTTCCTCCTCACCACAGGTGGCGAGCACAAGCATTACCATGATATTCATGATCGTCCTGAAGCATTGACCCTGAACAGGTACAACGATGTTTTCCGCTTAATCACCGACTTTCTCGGAACTTTTTAAACAAAATCAATGCCCGGAAAGCTTTTTATAGTACCCACGCCCATCGGTAACCTCGAAGATATCACCTTACGGGCGCTTCGTATTTTAAAAGAGGCCGATCTGGTGCTGGCCGAAGACACGCGTACATCGTCTGTTTTGCTGAAGCACTATAACATTAGCAAGCCTATGCGAGCGCATCACCAGCATAACGAGCACCGAAATGTTGTGGCATTGGCTAAACGAATTTTTGATGGTGAAAATATTGCACTGGTGAGCGATGCAGGCACACCGGGCATCAGCGACCCGGGCTTTTTGTTGGTGCACGAATGCTTGCAAGTTGGTGTTGAAGTTGAATGTTTACCTGGCCCCACGGCATTTATTCCTGCTTTGGTAGTTTCCGGCCTACCGTGCGACCGGTTTTTGTTTGAAGGATTTCTGCCACAAAAGAAAGGAAGGAAAACAAGGCTGCAAGAACTTACAAAGCTAAACTGCACGTTGGTGTTCTACGAATCACCCCACCGCATTGTAAAAACGCTATCCGAGTTCAGGGAATTTTTTGGCGGGCATCGAAAAGCGAGCGTTTCGCGCGAAATCAGTAAACTTTTTGAAGAAACAACCCGCGGAACGTTGGACAAATTATGTGAACACCTTGGCCTAAAAAGCATTAGAGGCGAATTTGTGATTATTATTGAGGGGTCGAAAGGTTAATATTTTTTGTTCTCTTATTGCTGTTTTCATGAAGCATAAATTAGTAATTCTCGCCTCAGGCAATGGGAGCAATGCCCAACATATTGCTGAGTACTTTCAGGAAAAGGGTTCAGCCAGCGTAAGCCTGATTATGAGCAATAAAAGAGATGCTTATGTGCTTGAAAGAGCAAGAAAACTCAATATTCCTTCAATCGCATTTACGTGGCACGATCTCTATAATTCAGATATTGTTCTAAGCCGGTTGATTGCTGAAAATCCATCGCTTATAGTATTGGCTGGGTTTTTATGGTTGATTCCTGAAATAATTATAAGACAATTCAATGGACAGATTATTAATATTCATCCGGCATTGCTGCCAAAATTTGGCGGTAAGGGTATGTATGGCGCCTTTGTGCACGAAGCTGTATTGGCTGCAAACGAAAAGGAGAGTGGGATCACCATTCATTTGGTGAACGAGAAGTATGATAAAGGGGATATTATTTTCCAGGCACGTTGCGCTGTGTTACCTGATGACACGCCTGATTCCCTGGCTCATCGCATTCATGAACTTGAATACAGGCACTACCCGGAAGTCATGGAAAAGCTACTCAAAAACAAGACGAATCCTGCCTTATAAATATTACAAGGGGATGTTACCATGTTTTTTAGGTGGATTAGCAAGACTCTTGTTTTTGGTCATCTCCAGCGCTTCAATTAGTTTTCGACGGGTTTGTTTCGGATAAATGATTTCGTCAATATAGCCTAGTTCGGCAGCTTTGTATGGATTGGCAAAAGTGTCCCGATAATAGTCAATTGCTTCTTTCTTTTGCTTATTGCTCAATTTTCCACGGTATAGGATGCTAACGGCGCCGGCGGGTCCCATCACGGCAATTTCAGCTGTTGGGTACGCATAGTTAACATCTGCACCAATATGTTTGCTTGACATGACGTCATAAGCGCCACCATAGGCTTTGCGGGTGATGAGGGTGATTTTTGGAACCGTGGCCTCGGCAAAAGCATAGAGGAGTTTAGCACCATGCTTGATGATGCCACCAAACTCCTGTGTGGTACCAGGTAAGAAACCTGGCACATCAACCAATGTAATCAACGGAATATTGAATGCATCACAGAATCGTACAAAACGGGCACCTTTCACCGATGAATTGATGTCGAGCACTCCGGCCAGCATGGCAGGTTGGTTAGCCACGATGCCCACTGGACGCCCCCCCAAACGAGCAAACCCAATAATAATATTTTGGGCATAGTGAGGCATTACCTCAAAGAAAACGCTTTCATCGGAAACACTCAAAATAAGCTCTTTCATATCGTAAGGCTTGTTGGGATCGGCCGGAACGAGGGTTTGCAGCTTTTCATCCTCTCGGTTTGCGTCATCGTTACATACCCCCATAGGTGGATCTTCCATGTTATTTGACGGCAAGAACCCCATAAGCTCCCTGATCATCATCAAGCATTGCTCGTCGTTGTCGGCTGTGAAATGGGCAACACCGCTTTTTGCGTTGTGTGACATTGCACCGCCCAATTCTTCCATGGTCACTTCTTCGTGGGTAACCGTTTTGATAACTTCAGGACCGGTTACAAACATATAGCTGGTATTCTTTACCATAAAGATAAAATCCGTGATGGCAGGAGAATATACGGCACCTCCGGCGCATGGGCCAAGTATGGCCGAAATCTGTGGGATCACGCCGGAACTCCTCACATTACGGTAAAAGATATCGGCATAACCGGCCAGGCTTTGCACCCCTTCCTGAATACGGGCTCCGCCAGAGTCGTTTAACCCAATAACAGGCGCGCCCATTTTCATGGCAAGGTCCATTATTTTCACAATTTTGTCGGCGTTTGCACGGCTCAGCGTTCCTCCAAATACGGTAAAATCCTGTGCGAAAACATAAACCATCCGCCCATCAATTTTTCCATAACCACTTACCACACCATCACCGGTGATTTTTTGCTTGTCAATGTCAAAATCGGTGGCGCGGTGCAACACATATTTATCCAATTCATTAAATGAATCCGGATCGAGCAGCAGGTTTATCCTTTCGCGGGCAGTTAAGCGGCCCGATTTGTGTATTTTAGCAATACGCTCGATACCACCACCTAACAGGGTTTGCTTTTCTTTTTCTTCGAATTGTTGATAAATATTATCTAATGAATTCATAATAGTCTTTTTTATTCAATAACCATCAATACTTTATTGCCTTCTACGGTATCGCCTTTACGGGCATTAATCTTTTTCACAATCCCGGCCGTTGCAGCCTTGAATTCGCTTTCCATTTTCATGGCCGAGATTATCAATACAGTTTGGCCTACTTCTACTCTATCACCTTCTTTTACCAATACCTCCAACAATTTACCTGGCATAGGGCTAATAATGTTGTTGTGGCTGGCTTTGTGGCTGCCTTGCAGGCGGTTAAGGCGATAGCGGATTTGAGGGTCAATTATTTCTACATCATAGGAGCTATTGAAAGTGTTTACAGTATAATCTCTGCCATTTTTGCCAACAATGAGTTCGAGGTTGTGGGATCTCCCATTGAGCAGGGCAGAATATACCCCCGGACCAACTTTAATCAGATCGAGATCATAGATCCTTTCATCAATCTGAATTTTCATCAAGTTGGCTTTTTGCTCGATAATTTGAACGCGGGAAGTTCGCTCCTTAACTTTGATTTCAGTTATCATGGTTTAAAAATGATGACGTTAGTTTTCGGACATTGCTTTTTTGCGACCTGAAATTTTCCAATTACTTGTGGTTTCAGCCACCTGAGATGCTGTTCTGTTGCTTTCTAAATGGCCGATGTAATCAATGTATGCAGTTATCATGGCCAGATCCTCGTAAACATCGCCGCATATTGGGCCTTGCAGTAAGAAATCAAGGTTGTTTTCGATGAAGTGCGTGTTGTACTTCCCCGATCGGAAATCGGGAGCATCCATCACCCTTTCAAGGAACTTGATAGAGGTTTTTACACCGGTAATCTTGTATTCAAAAAGTGCTCGTTTCATACGGCTGATAGCTTCTTCGCGGGTTTGTGCCCACACGATGAGTTTCGATATCAGGGGGTCATAATATATCGGAATTTCGTAGCCTTCATAAACATATCCATCATGCCTTACGCCAAGTCCCAATGGTTCAGATATATGCCTGATAATACCCGGGCTGGGCATAAAATTATTGTCGGAGTCTTCAGCATAGATGCGGCATTCAATGGCATGACCATTTTGCCGCAGATCTTCTTGCTTTAGGCGCAGAATTTCACCCGAAGCAATACGAATCTGCTCTTTCACAAGGTCAACGCCCACCACACGCTCGGTGATAGGGTGCTCCACCTGCAGGCGGGTGTTCAT